>CAIYIP010000274.1 GCA_903926285.1 uncultured Gammaproteobacteria bacterium | reverse complement strand
CGGTGAAAACTGGATCAGCCTCGACATGCATGGCCAGCGGCCACGCGCGGTGTCGCTCACAACCGCACCTTATCCAGCTTTTCCTACCGACATGCAGGCGCAATTTACGGCGCTTAACGCGATAGCGGATGGCTCGGGTTCAATCACGGAAACAGTTTTCGAAAATCGCTTCATGCACGTGCATGAGATGAACAGGATGGGTGCTGATCTGAAGGTGGAAGGCAACACGGTGATTTTTCGTGGCGTCTCCGTGTTGAAGGGCGCGCCTGTCATGGCAACAGATTTACGCGCATCTGCGAGTCTGATCATTGCCGGCCTCGTTTGTGAAAATGAAACGGTTGTTGATCGTATCTATCACATCGACCGTGGTTACGAATGTATTGAAGAAAAACTGCAATTGCTCGGCGCAAAAATTCGCCGCCTGCCATCCTGAGTTGACCCTGAGCTGATTATGTCTGACAAGAATCTGGTGATTGCGCTTACCAAAGGGCGCATTCTCGACGAAGTTTTGCCTTTGCTGGAGCAAGCAGGGATTGTGCCTGCGGAAGATATTTTCAAAAGTCGCAAACTTATTTTTGCCTGTAATCTTCCCCATGTGCAGTTGATGGTGATCCGAGGTTCAGATGTGCCGACTTATGTTGAGCTTGGCAGTGCCGACATTGGTATCGCCGGCAAAGACATGATCATGGAATATGGTTCGCGCGGCTTTTACGAACCGCTTGATCTCGAAATAGCAGGTTGTCGCTTGATGTCAGCGGCGCCAATCGGCGCGAAGCTTGATTCTCCCCGACTGCGGGTAGCCAGCAAATTTGTGAATGTGGCGAAGAATTATTTTTACGAGCAGGGTCGCCAGGTCGACATTATCAAACTCAGTGGCGCGCTTGAGCTGGCGCCATTCATGGGCTTGTGCGACTGCATCGTTGATGTTGTTGATACCGGTAATACCTTGCGCGCCAATGGCCTTGAGCCGCGTGATCACATAGCCGATGTCAGCACCAGGGTTATCGTCAACCGGGCATCAATGAAAATAAAACACGATCTTGTGCAGTCGTTGTTGCAAAGATTGCAGCAAGCAGTGACCGCAAATAAAAAAACTAGTACTGCCTCCTGAGTACAACATGACAGTTAAACTCCACAAGCTCAACGCCAAAGCGGTTCATTTCCGCAGCGAACTGCAACAAGTGCTCGCGTGGGAAAATTTGTCTGATGCCGGCGTTACCAGTCGTGTGCAGGAAATTTTGACTGATGTCCGGCAGCGCGGCGATGATGCTGTGCTGCACTGGACCAATACTTTTGACAAGCTCAATGCAACTGATTTCCAGCAACTGAAAATTGCCCCTGAGCGTCTGCAGCAAGCATTGGCTGCTCTGCCAGCCGATCAAGCCGCGGCACTGCGTACTGCTGCAGAGCGTATTCGACGTTATCACGAAAAGCAGAAGCAGGAATCGTGGCAGTACACAGATACTGATGGCTCAATTTACGGCCAGCAGATCACTGCAATTGATTGTGTTGGTATGTATGTGCCCGGAGGCAAAGCGACTTATCCTTCCACAGTGTTGATGGATGCCATCCCGGCGCGCGTAGCTGGCGTAAAAGAGATAATTGCAACTCTGCCGACTCCAGGTGGAATAGTGAATGAACTTGTGCTCGCGGCGCTGGCAATTGCTGAAGTGGATCAGGTGTTCACGATAGGCGGTGCACAGGCTATTGCAGCGTTGGCCTATGGCACAAAAAGTATTCCGCGAGTTGATAAGATTGTTGGCCCTGGGAATATCTACGTAGCCACCGCCAAACGCGCCGTATTCGGCCAGGTCGGTATCGACATGGTCGCGGGCCCTTCGGAAATTCTCGTGATTTGTGATGGCCTCACCAATCCTGACTGGATCGCCATGGATTTATTTTCCCAGGCCGAGCATGACGAGGATGCACAATCCATTCTGGTATGTCCCGATGCCGCTTTTATCAGCAAGGTCGAAGCAAGTATCAATCGGTTGCTGCCGACCATGGAACGCAAGGCCATCATCACTGCCTCGCTGGAAAAGAGAGGCTTGATTATAGAAGTTGAAGATCTGGCAGAAGCGGCAGAAGTTTGTAATCTCGTTGCGCCAGAGCATGTGGAGTTGTCTGTTGCAAACCCCGCGGCCTTGTTGCCTTTGATTCGTCATGCCGGCGCAATTTTTATGGGACGCCACACTTCAGAGGCGCTCGGAGATTATTGTGCAGGCCCAAGCCATGTACTGCCAACTTCCGGCACTGCGAGATTTTCCTCTGCGCTTGGTGTGTATGATTTCCAGAAACGCTCATCAGTGATTTTTTGCAACGAAACTACTGCAAGAGAATTGGCTCAACCAACCTCAGTGCTGGCGCGGGCAGAAGGACTGACGGCACATGCGCAGTCAGCAGAATTGCGTGATCCGAACTGGAAATAGCAGCCTTGCTAGTTGATGGTGAGAGGCGGTTGCGGCAGAGGCAGAGGCGCGTCACTGAATTCAGGAACTTCATAAATTTGTGGTTCACCAACACCGAGGATAGTTGGAATCTGCAAGAACTTGCCATCACGAAACACCTCAATATTTATTAACGCCCCGGGTTCAAGGCTGCTGATCGCGGTAATGGCCTGCATCGCTTCTTCTTTATCATCATCACGAGTCAAAGTGATTTTTTTGTCATTCACGCTCGTGATTATGTCGTTTACATGAATGCCGGCTTTATCAGCCGGGCTGTTTAGTGTTACGTGGATTACCTTGAATCCCTGTACATCCAGGCCAAATATTTGTCGCCCGTTTGTTAGCGTAAGACCTTCTGTTGATACTCCCAGGTAGCCGCTGGGACCTGATGCCAGGTACTGCTCAAGCAACTCAATTGCCTTGCCGGCAGGCATAGCAAAACTGATTCCTTCAGAACCGCCTGATTCCGACACTATTGTCGAGTTGATGCCAATCAGGTTGCCATTCGTGTCAATGAGGGCGCCGCCGGAGTTGCCAGGGTTGATGGCGGCATCTGTCTGTATGACGAAACTATCCTCCCGCCGCCATAAAGCGCTGATTATTCCAAAGCTTACAGATTGGCCAATATTACGCGGATTGCCGATGGCGAGAACCACATTGCCCACCTGCAAATCCGCTGAGTTGGACGGTGTAAGAAAAGGCAGTTCTTCCGAATCAATCTTTAGAAGGGCTAGATCATTTTTTTCATCGAGACTGACTAGATGGGCCTCAATGTCTCTGCCATCGTTGAGTGTTATCGTAGTGTCAGGTGAGAATGTTGTGTCGCTCTCGGGATTAAAAAAAACGTGGTAGCTGGTAATAATGAAACCATCTTTGCTGACGATCACTCCTGAGCCTATGCTATTGGTTTCAGCGGGATAATCCTTTGGCTCGGTGACAAAGGGATTAATATAAACCTCCTCGGTGCGAATAACCGTTTCCTTATAGTTGATGCTCACAACTGCGGGTGCTGCTTTTTTAATAGCCTCACTATAGGAAAACTGCATGGCGCCGGGAGATGTTGTTTGTACGTTGCCTTGCGGGAAATAACCCTGTAATCCCGGTAGTCTCGCAGCAAAGCGTGGTACGACCAGGAGAGTAATGGCAAAAATCAACCCGGCGAGCGCAGGCCAAATAATAAAGTTCAGTAATTTTTTCATTTGCGTAAGTTGCGAATCTTGCCCGGGAGGCTCGGGAAACATGTTGGGCATCTACCTGTCATTATGCAAGACTGGTGGCTGGCGGCCAGTATACAGGATAATAGCCGCGACATTGATCAGGTGGCCAGAGTTATGCGCGAATCGAGAACTGTTTATTCCACAGAACAAGGCCGGCATTGCCCCGAATGCAACAGGCCTGCTGCTCTCTGTCTTTGTAAACAGCAGCAAAAGCAGCAGGTAAAAGGCGATGGTACCGTCAGGATTGGCCGCGAGACAAAAGGTCGTAATGGCAAAGGCGTGACTGTTATTTCCGGCTTGCCATTGGCAGAAGAGCCTCTCAAGCAATTGGCCAGCAAATTAAAGCAGTTGTGTGGTACGGGCGGAACTGTCAAAGATGGGGTTGTTGAAATTCAGGGTGACCACCGTGATAAATTGCTCGCGTATCTAATGAAGGAAGGTTTCAAGGGGAAATTGTCCGGAGGTTGATGCTCAAGCCAGGCCGGGCCATGGCCAGTAAAAGTATTGAATTTTTTATAGTCTCAAGTGAATAGGAGCAACTTGCATGAATGATAAAACTACAATTGAAGCTGCGGTATTCCGCCGTCTTCTGCAACATCTCGACGCAAGAAAGGACGTCCAGAATATCGACCTGATGAATCTTGCCGGTTTTTGCCGCAATTGTCTGGCCAAATGGTATGTTGCAGCTGCCGCCGAAAGAGGCGAAATACTCACATATGAAGAAGCTCGTGAGCGTGTATATGGCATGCCCTATATGGAGTGGAAAGTGTTGTATCAAAAAGAAATGCCACTTGGCCAAGGATAAAAAAATGCAGATTAGGGGCTGTTTTCCTCAGGTTGTGACTGGCATCACAAACGCGGACTGCGCTTCAACAAGTTTTCGAAAATGCCTAAGGTATATGGAATGCTTGTCCGCAATAAGGATATTCGATGTCAGATTATGGGCGGTAGTGTTGTGGTCATGGATATAAAAGATCTGAATGTGTCCAGGGGTATTATCTCCGGATATGAAAACGGAAATTATGAACCTGCTACGAATGATGATCGTGCGGAGTTCAAGAATCATTCCCTCGAAGACCCAAAACGACGGGATAACCGTGTCAGTATTCGTGTATCAGGTAGAGATCTTCAGCTGTTGCATAAGCTTTCGCTCGAAGAAGGCATTCCTTCCCAATCCCTGATAGCCACCATGGTGCATAAATATGTCAATGGCCTTTTGCTTGTTATGCCAGACTCATCAAATAGAAGGCTTCTAGCCGATCTGCAGATCGGCCACTCGACGACAAAACAAGCAATAAATAGTTCCAGTTGAAATTCATTCATCTCGTTCATGCAGTTATCGCGGCTGGATTTTCGATTTGACGAAATCCGTCCAAACAACCTCCCTTTCGCCATCAAGATTCTTGAAAATAAAAGCCTGTCCTGCGAGTTTCCAGTGCATGCTTTGTTGCATGGGTTTGCCATCAATCAAGGCAAAATTCAGCGATAAAGTTGCCGCTTCAACTTCTGTGAGAATAAATGGCGAAAAGGATGCGGTATTTCGCAAATGAACTTCCTGGATAAATTCTCTCTCCGTATCAAGGACAAGAGTTCCCAGCAAGGCCGCAAAAATTTCTTCGCGATCTTCCTCCACAGCCTTGAATTGGAGGTGGAGCAGTGGGCCTTCCTGTTTAATGAATAGAATGCTCTCTGGAATCAGCATGGCAAGGAAACGTTCCTTTTCGTTGCCATTTTGCTCAAGTCTGCGCCTGCGTCGCTCCTCTTCGGTTTTGGGTTCGCTGCGACTGGTGATGAGAGCCCGGCGTTGTATGCGCTTTCTCAATCTGCGCTGATGCTCTTTTATGTCGGCAGCATCTGGAGGCTGCCCGTTGACGGCGAGCAGCACATCACTCTCCAGAAACGGCTTGCCTGGATCAACCTTCCTGATTGTCGTTTCATTTTGAAACTTGTCTTCTTCGGTAAGGGTATAGGTCCAGGTGCCGTCGTATATATTGTCTATATTCTCTACATACTCCGTGATGAGCTCAAAGTATTCCTGGGACGTTTGCGCATGTGTTACTGAGGCGGGCAACACAAAAAAAAACAGGCAAAACGGTAGTAATAGCAGGAATTTGCTGCGTTTTAATCGTGGCTTTTCCATACAAAAATACTTCCATGTCATATGCATCTATTGGGATTTCAGTGGCACCAACTTGGCGACTTTGATATCGACGTGTTCCCAGACTTTGCCGGTGATGTAGGGATCGCTCTGGATGTGCTGCTCAAGGTTGGCACGATCCGGAAATTCCAAGTGTAGAGTGGAGCCTATCATTTTTTCGCTGGCATCCAGAATTGCGCCGCCGCTCAGAAACTTTCCATCGGCAATCATCTGTCTTACCGAGGCGAGATGTGCTTCGCGGTTGGCCATTCTGCGCGCAAGCGCGTCCGTATCGGTAAAATCTATGGCTGTTACAACAAACTGCATAATCTAAACCTCACTGATGAATTTGGTGATAAGGCAGGCTTCGAGTCCCTCAATGCCTTCTTCACTGCCGTGGCCACTTTCCTTGATGCCTCCAAATGGTGATTCCGGAACCGAGATGGCAAAGCTGTTGATGCCTATCATACCGGCTTCAAGTTGTTCGCCTATCAGTTTCACGCGTTTTGCAGAATCGGTAAAAGCGAAAGCTGCGAGGCCAAACGGCAATGAGTTTGCCTTTGTCATTACTTCTTCAAAATCCTTGAAAGGATTAATTAGTGCGACCGGGCCGAACGGTTCTTCTTTCATGATGCGGGCATTGTCCGGCAGGTTGGAGAGCACAGTCGGTGGGGAGAAAAACCCCGGACCGGTAATGGCTTCGCCGCCCGTGTTTAGAGTTGCGCCTTTTGCTACAGCATCCTTGACCATAGCGTCTACGGCATCTCGGCGGCGGGCATGAATCATCGGTCCCATGTTGTTGCTTTCATCCAGTGGATTACCGATTTTCATCTTGTTCACACGTTCGGTAAAACCCACAACAAATTTTTCATATAGCGATTCGTGGACGTAGTAGCGAGTGGGTGAAACACATACCTGGCCACCGTTGCGGTACTTGGCGGTCACACACATGTCGAGAGTGCTTTCGAGGTTTACGTCCTCAAATACCAGTACGGGCGCATGGCCGCCGAGTTCCATGGTGGTACGCGTCATATTTTCTGCAGCAATTTTCATGAGTTCCTTTCCAACAGGTATGGAGCCCGTGAAGCTCAGCTTGCGGATCACTTTTGAGCGCAGGATATAGGGACAAACTTCTGTGGGATCGCCAAAAACTACGTTGACTACACCATCGGGTACGCCAGCTTCCTGCAGTGCCTTGGCCATCAGTAGTGCAGAAGCCGGCGTGTCCTCTGCCGGCTTGATCACGCAGGAACATCCTGCTCCCAGAGCGGCACCTAGCTTGCGTGCTGGATTGCCCTGGGGAAAGTTCCAGGGTGTAAACGCTGCGACCGGGCCGATCGGTTCTTTTACTACGAACATGCGTGAACCTGGTTGACGCTGAGCGAGAACCCGGCCATAGGCACGGCGTCCTTCTTCGGCATACCATTCGAGCACTTCTGTGGACATATGCAACTCGATACGCGACTGTGCAATGGGTTTGCCTGATTCCATGCTAGCAACCTTGGTGACCTGATCCCCGCGTTCCTTGAGAATTTCAGCTGCACGGCGCAATATTTCACCGCGTTTTTCTGGCAGAATCCTACGCCAAACCTTGAAGCCACGCTCAGCCGCTGCAAGGGCGCGGTCCAGATCTTCTTTGGTGGCGTGGGGTAATTCACCGAGAACTTCACCAGTTGCGGGATTGAGGACTTGTTCGCTTTTGCGCGCACCTTTGGAAATCCATTCGCCATCAATGAACAGTTGCAGCTCGGGATAAAGTTTGTCGTTTGTTGCCATGCTGGTGTCTCCTGTAGTGCTGGTAAGTGAGGTGCAAAGTTCAAT
>CAIYIP010000273.1 GCA_903926285.1 uncultured Gammaproteobacteria bacterium | reverse complement strand
TCCTGCACAATTTCCATGTGCAGCATTCCGAGGAAGCCACAGCGAAAACCGATACCCAGCGCATCGGAACTTTCAGGTTCGTAAATTAGCGAGGCATCATTGAGAGTAAGTTTTTCAAGCGCGTCGCGGAAATTTTCATAATCATCGGCAGAAACTGGAAACAGTCCAGCATAAACTTGTGCCTGTACTTTTTTAAATCCTGGCAGGGCTTCAACATCGGGAGTCTTAGAATGGGTAACCGTATCTCCAACCGGAGCGCCTTTGATTTCTTTTATGCCGGCTTCGATGAAACCTACTTCACCAGCTTTTAGGAAATCCTGCACGACCCTTTTAGGAGTAAAAATACCAACATTATCTACGGTATGAACTTTGCCGGTAGATTTGGCAATTATTTTGTCGCCCTTGCGAATAGTGCCTTGCCTGACCCGGACAAGAGAAACCACGCCAAGATAATTATCGAACCAAGAGTCAATGATTAAGGCTTGCAGAGGAGCTTCGATGTTACCAGTTGGGGCAGGAATATCCCTGATAAGAACCTCCAGAACATCTGGCACACCTTCACCACTTTTGGCACTGACCTTGACGGCATCGGTTGCATCAATTCCAATAATTTCTTCTATCTCTTTCTTGACGCGCTCTGGCTCAGCCTGAGGCAAATCCATTTTGTTAAGTATGGGAATTACTGCGAGTCCCTGCTCAATCGCTGTGTAGCAATTGGCAACAGACTGAGCTTCCACACCTTGTGCGGCATCAACGATCAACAGAGCGCCTTCACAAGCAGCAAGTGAACGTGAAACTTCATAACTGAAATCTACATGACCAGGGGTATCAATAAAATTAAGCTGATAGATGCGGCCGTTCTGGGCCTTGTAGTCAAGAGTCACCGAACGTGCCTTGATGGTGATGCCACGTTCTTTTTCGATGTCCATGGAGTCGAGCACCTGGTTGGACATTTCTCTATCGGTCAGGCCGCCGCAAAGCTGAATGAAACGATCAGCAAGCGTGGACTTGCCATGGTCTATATGGGCGATAATCGAAAAATTGCGGATATGACTGAGATCACTCACTGATTATTTACACTCTGGACTGGAGAACTAAAAAACGCGCAAGTGTAACTTAAACCACCTGTTACCGCCACGCTGATAATTCACACTTTCTCTAGTGAAATCAGTTTCTTGCTATCAAGTATGAGGTTTTACTCAGGAATTCTGATGGTCAGGTATGAGAGCTGCTCTTCACGTGCAACCAGGATCGGCAAAGCCTTATTCGTAGGTAATTCATCCGCGGTACGTTCCAGATCTTCTGCCGTAAAAATTTCGACATTGTTCAAGGACACGATGACGTCACCAGGCATAAGTCCAGCTGCTGCAGCTATACCCTCAGACTGTTGTACCAGGACCCCATGGTCAATCTCAAGCGCCTGCATAGTTGCATTGTCAATTTTCGTTACTACCAACCCCAACCTGTTACTCGTTACCTCCGGAGTATCTGCAGCAACATTAGGTGCTTCTGCCAAGCTGCCCACAGTCATGCTCAACAATTGGGATTTTGTATTACGGATTATTTCCATCTCAACTTCTGTCCCCGGCATTACCAGGCCCACAAAATATGGCAGGTCGGCACTGGTACGAATTACCTGGTCATTAAACTCAACGATGATGTCTCCCGCCTGCAAACCAGCTTGATCAGCCGGCCCTCCATCAATGATTCTATCTACCAGGGCTCCATGCGGAGTTACCAGATTGAAGGCTTCCGCGAGTTCCGGGCTAACATCCTCAATCCCGACTCCCATCCAACCTCGACTAACACTACCGTTGTCGCGCAATTGCGCTACTACATTCTTGGCCACATCCACTGGAATGGCGAAGGACAGTCCTATAGAACCGCCATTGCTGGTAAATATCTGGGAATTGATTCCAATAACTTCGCCTGCCAGATTAAATAAAGGTCCACCGGAATGCCCTGGATTGATAGCAACATCAGTCTGGATAAAAGAGACATAGTTACTGCCCTGCGAAGGCAGGCTGCGGCCCATATAGCTTATGATGCCGGCGGCCACAGAATATTGCAGACCAAAAGGCGACCCTATAGCCAACACCC
>CAIYIP010000272.1 GCA_903926285.1 uncultured Gammaproteobacteria bacterium | reverse complement strand
GTTGAAGTGAACCTCAATGTAGGCTGTCCCAGTGATCGTGTGCAGAACAACAAAATCGGGGCTTGTCTGATGGCGGAACCTGAACTTGTCGCTGACTGTATTGCAGCCATGCGCGCGGCCACCTCAATCCGGGTAACGGTCAAATGCCGAACCGGCATTGATGACATGGACTCGTATGATGAACTTGCTGCTTTCGTTAACACAGTCACGAGCCGCAGTGGCTGCAACATTTTTATTATTCATGCCCGTATTGCCTTGCTGCAAGGTTTGAGCCCGAAAGAAAACCGGGAAGTACCCCCACTCAACTATCCTCGGGTATATCAGATCAAAAAAGATTTTCCCCAACTCAACATCGTCATCAATGGCGGCATTCGTACCCTGGCCGAATGCAAAACTCATCTCACACATGTCGATGGCGTCATGCTCGGACGCGAAGCCTACCAGAACCCTTACCTGTTGCATGATGTGGACAAGGAACTGTTTGGTTTGCCGGGCACAGACACAACACGCATCCAGATACTCGAACAGCTTTTGCCTTACCTCGAGGCTCAATCCCGGGAGGGTGTTGCCATGCATCACATGACGCGGCATATTCTTGGTTTGTTTCACGGCCAGACAGGTGGCAAGCGCTTTCGCCGCTATGTGAGCGAAAACATTCATAAGCCGGATGCAAGCCTGCATATTCTACATGAAGCGCTTGCCCATATGACAAACATCTATACAGTCGATCAGGAACTCACCAGCGCATGTTGACCAGCATCACTAGTTTTTTTGAAAAATGTCTTAAACCCTCGAACGATGACACTGCAGATACTGCCACAGATAAATTGCATCTTGCTTGCGCCGCCCTGCTGATTGAACTGAGTGTTGCGGACCACGAACGTACTGAAGAGGAAACCCGAACCTTGCGCAAAATCCTGCGCGAAACCTTTCACTTGCAAGACAAACAGCTCGAAGATTTATTGGACCTTGCACATCAGGAAGCACGCTCTGCCACTTCACTGTACCAGTTCACGAGTCTTATCAATGCAGGCTACGGCTACGAACAAAAAATTCGCTTACTTAAACACATGTGGGAAGTGGCTTACGCGGATGGCAGAGTGGATCGTTATGAGGATCACATGATTCGCAAGGTCGCCGACTTGCTCTATTTGTCGCACAATGATTTTATTCGGATGAAGCTGGCCAGCAAGCCTGCTTAAGCAACATGCAGCCGTCAGTTCTGGTGCCGCAATGCCTGCACCAGATCCTGGAATTCAAGGCGATTTTCTTCACTTAACGCCATCAGTGTCAGATGAGCATCTATCACTTTTTCACGCACAGTAGCTTCCGACTCCTTCTGCACCTGCAATTCACTGTACTGCGTAGCCTGGCGACGGGGTGCAGTTTTTATGATATCGAAAATGACATCGAAACTCATGCTCTCAAGAATGCGCGTGATATCCGCATTGGGTGAGTAGATGGTGGGCATCACGTTGAAGCGGTTGCGCAGCTGAATGGCCATTTTGGCAAGCAAGCCGAGAGCGGTGCTGTCGATGCCTTTGGTTTCGCACATGTCGATCAGCATG
>CAIYIP010000271.1 GCA_903926285.1 uncultured Gammaproteobacteria bacterium | reverse complement strand
GTTCAGTGAAGTGCTGGCTGGACGTGAACGCTGGCTCATATTAACCAAAATTGATTTGCTGCCTGAAGAAGAAATGGAAGAGATGCGCAAGCACATCCAGGAAGCGCTGCAATGGGAGGGCCGGATATTTTGTATATCTGCAGTCACGCGCGAAGGCACGCGTGAATTGTGTGAAGCATTGATGGTGGTCGTTGCAGAGAAAAACCGTTCCTGGCTCGAAGACGAAGAATGGCGGGCTGAAGAAATTCGCCTGCAGGAGCAAATGGAATACGAGATTCGCCAGAGTATTACCCGCGCCCATGAATTGTGGCGTGAGCGGCATCAGGGTGAACCATTTAGCGATGGTGATGATTTTGATGATGTTGAAGTGGAATATATGCGTGACTAGGTCTACTGGGACAAGCGCAAGTAGTCAGTTATGAGCAATAGAGAAATATTAAAAAAAGCAAAAACCTGGGTCATTAAGATTGGCAGTTCGCTGCTGACGGATAATGGCAGGGGTCTTAACCTCGACAGCATCGCCAGATGGGGCAAGCAGATCAGTGAATTACAGGACCAGGGCCTGGATGTGGTTCTGGTTTCCTCAGGCGCTGTGGCAGAGGGTGTAAGCCGCCTTGGTTTGCCCGGGCGTCCAACAGCCATTCATCAACAGCAGGCAGCAGCAGCTGTGGGACAGATGGGCTTGATTCAGGCTTACGAATCCCAGTTCAAAAAGTTTGGCAAGCATACTGCCCAGATATTGCTGACACATGACGATCTCTCCAATCGTAAACGTTACCTCAACGCTCGCAGTACACTTCGCGCCTTGCTTGATATGAAAGTAATTCCTGTCATAAATGAGAATGACACTGTAGTTACTGATGAAATCTGTTTTGGCGATAATGATACCCTTGCGGGCCTCGTTGCCAATCTCATCAATGCTGACGTGCTTGTGATCCTGACTGACCAGCAAGGTGTTTTTGATGTGGATCCGCGTAGTAATGCGGAGGCCAAGCTGATCAGTGAGGCCAATAGCCACGATGAAATATTGATGGCCGTAGCGGGAGGCAGTGGCGCTCTGGGCAAGGGAGGCATGCTGACTAAAATTCGTGCCGCGAGACTCGCGTCGCGATCTGGAACTGCCACCTGTATTGTCCATGGCAGCAGCCCAGATGTTCTCACAGCGCTCAAACGAGGCGATGCGGTTGGTACTTTGCTGCTTGCCGACAAACAGCCTATCGCTGCACGTAAACAATGGCTTGCCAGCCATCTCCAGGTTCGGGGTGTTATTACGCTGGATGCTGGTGCTGTAAAAGTTTTGCAATCCTCGGGCAAAAGCCTGCTACCCGTGGGTATTAAGGCCGTACAGGGCAACTTCAAACGAGGAGATCTAGTCGCCTGCCAAAATGAAGAGGGGAGAACCGTTGCCCATGGTCTTGTGAACTATGATTTTGATGAAGCAGCCAAACTGATCGGCAAGCCCAGCGAGCAGATCATTGTCATGCTAGGTTATGAAGGTGAGCCAGAGATGATTCACCGCGATAATCTTGCGCTTATCTAGTCGTTTCTCCCTCTCTGCCCCACTAAATTAGCCAGCCTCAAATGCGTTGACAGTGTCTCAGTCATGCCGGTATGGTTGGCTGGATTTTGCGCAAGAACTTTGTGCATATAAAAATACACATACCTAATACCCGCTTTCATTGACCATAAGAATAGAATCTTTACAGGTCATCTGAAGG
>CAIYIP010000270.1 GCA_903926285.1 uncultured Gammaproteobacteria bacterium | reverse complement strand
GTTTGGATGGCCTTCTTCGTCGGTCAAAGGCTGGGGATTAACTTCGTGTGGCGCTGGAAGATAATCAACAACCGCGTCCAGCAAAAGCTGCATGCCCTTGTTCTTGAACGCGGAGCCGCAATAAGTCGGGAAGTAGACGAGTTCACGTGTGCCCTTGCGGATGCAGCGTTTGATTTCGGCTTCGGAAATTTCTTCGCCTTCCAGGAACTTCATCAAGGCTTCGTCATCGACTTCCACGGCAGTTTCGATTAACTGGTCGCGGTACATATCCACTTCGTCAACCATATCGGCGGGTACGTCAGTGACGCTGTAGTTTTCCGGTTGGCCCGTTTCATCCCAGATGTAGGCTTTACGGGTCAATATATCCACAACACCTACGAAGGTGTCTTCGGTGCCGATTGGCAGGGTCATGATTAACGGGCGCGCGCCCAGTACTTTTTGCACTTGCGCGGTTACTTTCAGGAAGTCGGCGCCAATACGGTCGAGTTTGTTTACGAAAATCAAACGCGCTACTTTGGAGTCGTTGGCGTAACGCCAGTTGGTTTCTGACTGTGGCTCTACACCGCCCGAACCACAGAATACGCCGATGCCGCCATCCAGTACTTTTAATGAGCGATACACTTCAACGGTAAAGTCCACGTGGCCAGGAGTATCAATTACGTTGAAACGGGTGCCTTTCCAGAAACAGCTCACGGCGGCTGACTGAATGGTGATGCCGCGCTCGGCTTCCTGAACCATGAAATCGGTCGTCGTTTCACCATCGTGAACCTCACCGATTTTGTGGATCTGACCGGTCAGCTTGAGGATACGCTCGGTGGTAGTGGTTTTTCCGGCATCCACGTGGGCGAAGATACCGATGTTTCTGTAAAGGGATAAGTCAGCAGTCATAACACTCTCTAAAAAAGCTCGGGGTGGAAAAGGCGGTGCACGATACACGAAATCGCCGGAATTTGCCCGCAAAAAAGCGCCAAACCGCGCAGTCCGGGCAGGCAAAGCGCCCTCCAGAGGGGGTAGCGACGCTCTCTCAACCGATCCAGCAGGGTGTGCCCGGATTGGCGGCGCCGGAAGTTGGCGCGGGTTAGCTGCTATCAGGCTTGCCCAGTGGCGAGATCCATGGGCGAACCGGGGCAGTTGAACCTTTAGTCCCTCGGAATATCTTAATCACCGGCCTCTGCAGCCCGACTTTGTTGACACGTCCAAAAATCAAATTGTGAAATGAATCACATCTCGAATAGCCCGAACTTGCCGTTGCTGTCACCAGCAGTGAGTATCCACTCCGATTGCAGGGGCAATTGTAAGCAGTAAAAAAATCTGAAAGAGACGGAATTATTCCATTAATTATTAGGGAGGTACTGCATGATCTCGTTAAACGTAAACAACCAAAACTACAGTGTCGAAGTAGACCCCGCTACACCACTTTTATGGGTATTGCGCGACATCCTGGGGCTTACCGGAACAAAATATGGCTGTGGCATAGAAGTGTGCGGCGCCTGCACCGTCATGATTGACGGCCAGCGCGAACATTCCTGTGTATTCGATGTTTCTTCGGCCGCCGGCAAAAAAGTCGTCACCATCGAAGGCTTGTCGGTGGACGCTAGCCACCCCGCCCAACAAGCCTGGATCAAACATCAGGTGCCGCAATGCGGCTACTGCCAACCCGGCATGATCATGGCATGTGCCTCCGCCATGAAGGCCGGGCATTACGGCAATGAAATATTGTCAGAGATGAAGCACATCTGCATATGCGGCACCTACTCCCGCATTAAAGATGCCGTGAGGGAGCTATGACAATGACAACTTACACAAGCACACTCCCAGCTGATGAAATCGTTGCAACGTTAGCCACGCAAAAGCTCAATCGTCGGGGATTTTTGAAATTTTCGGCCAATGGTCTAGCGCTCGCCTTTGCTTTGCCGATGATCGGACGTTCTGATGACGCAAATGCCGCCATCACCACACAGGACCTGGCCAACGCCTACATCCACATAAGCCCCAACGGCACGATCACTCTTGCCTTTGGCGGAGCAGAAATGGGGCAAGGCTCAATGTCGGGACTGGCACAGATTCTTGCCGAGGAATTGATGGTGGACTGGACCCAGATATCAGTCGCGCAAGCACTGGCAAATCCTGTGATCTCCTACACCACGGGCGGCAGCAGTGCGGTGAGTCGACGTTACACAACTCTGCGCACGGCTGGCGCCGCTGCCCGCGAACTGCTTGTCGCCGCAGCCATGCAGGAAACCGGCGACTCCAACCGGGACAATTTCAAAGCCGACAACGCAAAAATAGTCTATTTGCCGGATACGGAAATCTGGTGGGAATACGGCGAGCTCGCAAGTGCAGCAGCCGGCATGACATTGCCTGCCGATCTCAGACTCACCAACCCTGCCAACTTCCGGCTGATTGGCAAACCGTTGCCGCGCGTCGATATCCCAGCCAAGGTGGATGGCAGCGCCAAGTTCGGCATCGATATCTGGTTCCCGGGCATGGTATTCGCCGCCATCAAACATTGCCCGACCATTGGTGGCACCCTCAAGAGCATGCCTGCCAAGCCATCAGGCGCTATCGCGGTAGTAGCGTGTACAGCCTCCAACACGCGGGGCTCTGTCATAGCGGGCAGCAAAAATGCGGTCGCAGTAGTAGCGAGCAACACCTGGCTTGCCTCCAGACTGGCAAAAAAAATGTCAGTCAGTTGGTCTCTGCCTGTCTCGACCGCTAATGTCGACAGCGCCCAGATATTGACCTACGCGCAAGGCCAACTTGGCAGCGGGGTTGCCCTGATTGCCGAGCCGTTACCCCCCGCCGGCTATACGCCGCAAAGTTTTGCCCCCGTGATAGAAGCTGATGTGGCCAAGGCTATCGGTACGCCTACCCTTGATGCCACTTATACCGTGCCTTACCTGGCCCACGCGACGATGGAAGTGCTCAATTGCACCGTCAGTATCGTCTATTCAGGTACTACTCCGGTGAGTTGCGAAATATGGGCGCCTACGCAATCGGCAACAGCAGTTGCCACCAATGCTGCCTTGCTGACCCAGCTCCCGGCATCTGCCATCACCGTACACACCACATTCCTCGGCGGTGGACTGGGCCGGAAAATCGAACAAGACTACATCTGGCAGGCAATTGAAGTAGCCATGGCCGTCAGAAAACCGGTGAAACTGACCTGGATGCGTGAGGAGGATTTCGGCCATGACCAATACCGTCCTCTTGCACTCACCCGCGTCAAGGCAAAACTGGCAGGCGGCAAAATCCAGGCCTGGTCTTATCGCACGGTATCGCAATCGATCACGGCACAACGTGGCCGCCTGAAAGCCGGTAGTATTGACTCCCAGGCAATCGAGGGTGCTATCCACTTGCCCTACGAACTTGGTAATTATCTAGTGGAGTGGGTCCCGCTGGATACCGGAGTTCCTGTTGGCTACTGGCGCTCCGTGGGCGCCTCCATCAATTCTTTTGCAGTGGAAAGCATGATGGATGAACTCGCCAAAACCGCAGCAATCGATCCCTTCACGTTCCGCTATAACCACCTCAAGAGTGAGGATGCTCGTGCACTGGCGACATTACAAGCGGCGGACTTGCTGAGCAGTAGCTGGCGCAAGCAGCTTCCTGCGGGACATGCCTGGGGCGTTGCCATCTCCCAGGCTTTTGGCACCTGGGTGTGCGAAGTGGTGGAAATATCCCAACCAGCGGTGGGCTCCTTGCGGGTGCACCGGGTCGACTGCGTAGTTGATTGCGGAACCGTCATCAATCCTGCTTCCGTGGAGGCTCAGATGCAGGGCAGCATTCTGCATGGACTCAACGCCACGCTGTGGGGAGAAGCAGTATTCAAGGCGGGTATTGCCACCAAACTTAACTTCAACAGCAATCGGGTGATGCGCGTGAGTGAAATGCCCACAGTCCGGGTGCACATCATCCCCAGTACCAATCCACCCAGCGGTATTGGTGAACCTGGCGTGCCGCCGTTGGCACCAGCACTGGCCAACGCCTATGCAAGACTGAGTGGAATCCGTATCCGGAAATTACCATTCTTTGCCAATGCCACTATGGGAGGGATATAAGCCGCAAAGGAATGCAGGCTTTCGATCGCACGCAAAAAAACGCCAATCAGTGATTGGCGTTTTTTTTGTCCAGTGATCACACAGTTTCCAGGAACTTTTTAGTTCAGCCAGCGGACCATTGAGGGGCAAGCAAATCATGCAGAAATTCAGCGCGAGTCGCAGGCACAAACCTGGACAGTATAAATTTTCCGGAAATGGTGACGCTGACTCCCGACCGCCTGCAGATAATGGATGCGTGTGGCATAGCCATTCAGGCGCTAAGCGTCAATACGTACTGGTGGTATGAGGCTATCCTGCTTTAGCATGGCCACAATCTCATTCTGCAAACATTCGCTGCCTGCCAAATCAGCCGCACTTAGGTCTTGTTCCTGAATATGAAAATTGACGTTAAATTCCTGCCAGAAGCCAGGATCGCATGCAGCAATTGCGCGGCTTGCTGTTGCCGCCTGGAAGTCATGCTCATTACCGATACCGGTGTGCCAGATATGTTTGTCGAGCTCGACAAGTGGGGTGGCAGCTCCATGCTGCGACTCGAGGACGGATGGTGTGCGGCACTCGATCGGGACACTATGCTGTGCACGATTTACGAGCAGCGGCCACTGATTTGCCGCGAATTTGCGATGGGCAGCGATGAATGTATCACCGAACGGCAAGCCACGGTGTAGTTTGAATTGTCGCGTTAAAGGGCGCTGTGCGCCGAGAAGTGAAATTATCGCTGAAATAGCACAAATTTCTTGGCGAAAAAACCGTAAGGCTATATCCTTGCCGCCCTGCTGATGGGGTGTCGCCAAGCGGTAAGGCAACGGATTCTGATTCCGTCATGCGTTGGTTCAAATCCAGCCACCCCAGCCATTTTTTCCTGCCTTTTCATCCCCTTATAAAAACGCGTGACGGATGTATAAATTTCGCAGTCCATTATGCGTTGCTGGCCATTTTTGTCCGCGTCGCACCTCGGACCGCGGAGTTGCCCATCCGCCATAGCTCTGCCAGTCCCGGTAGCAGGTGTTTCAATGTCGAAACGCCAAGAGGCAATCCATAGAGCACAAGGCTCTGGAAGTGGAAAAGCGAATCATATATAACTGCTGAAATTAGGCGAGCTGAACCTATGGCCTTGTTATATGACTTATGTCGATAATCGCCCGTAGTTCTGACATTCCAGAAGTTGTATAAAAAGTTTTTTTCCTCTCAGGGGCGCGCGATGGCTTTTCTGCAACACAGCAAATTTCTGTCAAGCATACGCATATTAGGAACCGTATTTACGCTTGGCTTCGCACTTGGTGCGGCGCCTGTTTTGTCCCAGAGCGTTGATGCTTTCGCGGTTGAGGAAGCAACTATCGCGCAAATTCAACAGGCGATTCTCGACAAGCACATCTCGACACAAGGCATCGTCGAGTCCTACCTCAGGCGCATTCAGGCCTACAATGGCACTTGCGTCAACCAGCCTCAGGGTCTGCTCGGATCGATCACCACAATACCCCACGCACAACAGCTTAATGCCCTCTCGACGCTCAATCTGCGTCCGGCAGCACGGCAGTCGTGGAATTTCGACCCGCGGAAAGCGCGCAGCATGACCAACGCGGCAGATGACGCAGCGGCAATGCCCGATGCACTCGAGACGGCGGCTGCCCAGGACCGGGAATTAGCGCTTACCGGCCGCCTTGTCGGGCCACTCCACGGCGTCGTGCTAGCCATCAAGGATCAGTACGATACCTTCGACATGCGCACCAC
>CAIYIP010000269.1 GCA_903926285.1 uncultured Gammaproteobacteria bacterium | reverse complement strand
CTGTTGAGTGACCCTGAAGGAAAGACCACGGCACTCTATGGTGTCAAAGGTATGCCCACTTCCTATCTCGTCGACAAAGCCGGCAAGGTGCGTCTAATGCACAGTGGCTTCAAGCGCAGCGACATCGACATGATTGCTGATGAAGTCCAGAAACTGCTTGCAGAAACTCCCTAGAGAGAATGCCATGAAGTTTAGTGTCATGAATAAGTTGATAACGCTTGCAGTCGCGATAATTCTGGCGGGCAGTCTTTCTGCGTGCACTCCGGTTGCAGCCTGGGAGCGCGGCACATTGGCACGTCCCGAAATGGCGCTTGATGCAGATCCACTCGAAACCACGCTCAACAATCATATTTATTTCAGCAAGGAAGCATCCAGTGGCGGCAACAGCGCCAGTGGTGGCGGTTGCGGCTGCAATTGAAGGTACATGGCATGAAGTCCCGTACATTGCTTGCACTTACTGCTTCCGCGATGGCCTTGCCAGGTCTCACTTCACAGGCACGGGCAGATGCGGCACCTACCGAAAGCATCATCAGCTATCGTGTTTCCAGCTATCAGGAAGATGATCTGCCTCTTGTGCACAGGCTCGCAGGCAGCCGCGAACGTTACGACATCGATGTCCACCAGCTGCGCCTGCTGTTACCGGTCGGTGAAAGCTACAGCCTCACGCTTAACTCTAGTTATGAAAGCATGAGCGGCGCTTCCCCGTGGTATGCAATACGCCGGATCGATGGCAGTGCCGGCATCGTGATGAGCGGCGCCACCATCAGCGAACAGCGTCGTGATCTCAACATCAGTGGCCGCAAATATCTGGAAAATGGCACGCTCGGTGCGAACCTCGCTGTATCACACGAGAATGATTACGACTCAATGAGTGGGGGCTTCGATGCCGAGCGTCACTTTAACGACAACCTGACCACGCTTGCTGCGGGCCTGAGTTATTCGTCCGATGAAATCGACCCAAGCGATGCCGAACTGTTCAACCGTGTTACTGATGAAAGCAAACACAGCGAATCCGTGTTTATGTCGGTCAGTCAGATTCTGAACCAGACGAGTGTCATCCAGACCGGACTGAACATCACGCACCTGTCGGGTTACTTGTCCGATCCTTACAAACTCAACGACAGAAGGCCCGATTCGCGCACCCAAACTGCATGGACGACATCCTGGCGTAAATACCTTGCGGGAGCAGACGCTGCATTACACGCAGACTATCGTTACTTTCACGACAGCTTCGGCATCAATTCGCACACCATCGACTTGAACTGGTACCAGAATATTGGCGCCAGCCTGCAAGTCATTCCCGGGCTACGTTATTACACGCAGACTGAAGCAGATTTTTTCACCCCCACTCTCAATTTCGCCGTTACACTACCCCTGCAAGCTACTGACTACCGGCTCTCGAATTACGGTGCTGTCAGTGGCAGTTTGAAGTTGCAATGGCAGGTGCAGGATTTCACGCTTTCGCTCTCTGCCGAGCGTTATCATGCAAATTCCGACTATGCCATTAACCACGGAGCGATCAGTGACGGCACACAAAGCCCGGCACTGGTTTCATTCAACCGATATTCGTTCGGCCTGGATTTCCAGTTTTAAGCAAACTGCTGCAGTAACCCAGGCATACTTATCTCCGGAACCGGAAATGCTGCACGAACATTTTTTTTCTGATTGCTCGTCGATGCTGGATGCCTTGCAGTCAGCCTTAACCTTACAGTTGCAGCAAGACCTGCAAAACAACGAGCAAGTTAGTTTGTTTCTCTCTGGCGGCACAACACCAGGCCCCCTCTATCGCGCGCTGGCTCGCACTACCCTGCCTTGGCAACGAGTGAACGTTGCTTTGGTGGATGAACGGTTTGTGCCTGTAACTGACGATGGCAGCAACGAAAAACTGTTGCGCGCAACTCTCTTGCTTGAACACGCCGCGGCTGCGGGTTTTACTGGCATGAGTGTTGCCTCATCCAATCAGCAGACGCAAATTTCCACGCTAATACAGGCTTGTAATGCGAATTACGCAAAACTGCCGCATCCTTTTAGTGCGGCCGTTCTCGGAATGGGTGCAGATGGGCACACAGCATCCCTGTTTCCGCACGCAGTTGGACTTCATGAAGCGTTTACGGTGCAGCAGCCTTGCGCCGTCATCCATGCGCATCACTCTCCTGTCACCGGTGCTGTTACGGAACGCATCAGCATGACACCATGGGCACTGCTGCAATGCCGCTGTTTGTATTTGCTGTTTACAGGCAACGACAAAAAAGTGGTATACGAACAAGCCAAAACCACATCCGATCAATACACCTTGCCCATTGCACTTTTTTTGCAGCAGCAGAAAGTACCGGTAGAGGTTTTCTGGTGTCCGTGATCTTAATGTAATCAGAAGAAGGCCAGCCATGCACAGCATCGTCAGCGCAACCACCCAGCGCATTCATATCCGCAGCAAAACCCTTCGTGCGGCCTACCTTCAGCGCATTGCAGCCGCAAAAGGATCGGGGCCACTGCGCGGTCATCTGGCCTGCGGCAATCTTGCCCATGGTTTCGCGGGCTGTAATCTTTCCGACAAACAGGATCTTGGCGGCAGCAACAAAGCCAACATTGCCATTGTGTCAAGTTATAACGATATGTTGTCGGCGCATCAGCCCTTCAACGATTTTCCTGCGCTCCTCAAGGCTGCAATCAAGGATGCTGGCGGGGTAGCGCAATTTGCCGGTGGTGTTCCCGCTATGTGTGATGGCGTGACGCAGGGGCAAGACGGCATGGAGTTGTCTCTATTCAGCCGCGATGTCATCGCCATGAGCGCTGCAGTTGCGCTCAGCCACAACATGTTCGACGGCGCGCTTTACCTTGGCGTTTGCGACAAGATTGTGCCTGGCCTCTTGATTGGCGCATTAACCTTTGGCCATTTACCAGCCGTATTTGTGCCTGCTGGGCCGATGCCTTCCGGTTTGCCCAACAAGGAAAAAGCCCGCATTCGCCAGCTGTTTGCCGAAGGCAAGGTCGGGCGCGAGGAACTACTGAGCTCGGAGTCAGCGTCATATCACAGCCCCGGCACCTGTACGTTCTACGGCACCGCTAACAGCAACCAGATGATGATGGAAGTCATGGGACTGCACTTGCCAGGCGCTTCATTTGTTAATCCCAATACGACGCTGCGCGACGAACTGACAAAGGCCGCCGCCCGCCAGGTATTGAAATTTACGGCTCAGCATGAGGACTACCGTCCGATTGGTCAGATCATTGACGAGAAGGCGATCGTCAATGCCATCGTCGGCCTGCTCGCCACTGGCGGTTCCACCAACCACACCATTCACCTGGTAGCAATGGCGCGCGCCGCGGGCATCATCATTGACTGGGATGACTTCAACAGCCTGTCAAAAGCCGTTCCACTGCTCACGCGTATTTATCCGAATGGTGACGCCGACGTAAATCATTTTCATGCTGCCGGCGGCATGGGTGTTCTTATCAAGGAACTGATCGCTGGAGGTCTACTGCACGCCGACATCGCCACTATGTGGGACCAGAAGGGCCTGCAGAATTACTCGCTTGAACCGGGCTTACGCGATGGTGTGCTGGCATGGACGGAAGGCCCACCGCAGTCACTTGACACTTCAGTGTTGCGAGGCCATGAACAGCCTTTTGATACCAGTGGTGGTCTGCATTTACTGCGGGGCAATCTAGGCCGTGGCGTAATCAAGATCTCGGCGGTAAAGCCGGCGCATAGAAAAGTCACGGCACCTGCCATCGTATTTGATGAACAGGATGGCTTGATCGCTGCGTTCGAAGCAGGCCAGCTCGAACGCGATTTTATCGCTGTTGTGCGTTATCAAGGTCCACGCGCCAATGGCATGCCTGAGTTGCACAAACTCACACCTGCGCTGGGGGTGCTGCAGGATAAGGGTTTCAAGGTTGCGCTGGTGACCGACGGCCGCATGTCGGGCGCCTCTGGCAAAGTACCTGCGGCTATCCATCTGTCGCCGGAATGCCTCATGGGCGGGCCACTGGCTCTCGTGAGGAATGGCGACATCATCAGCCTCGATGCCGATGAAGGTACCCTGCAGCTACACGTAACAGATGAAGACCTCGCCCAGCGCATCCCCTTGTCCGCGCATAAAACCGATCATCAACATGGTTGCGGTCGCGAACTATTCGCAAGCTTTCGCAGCATGGCCGCTACCGCCGAGCTTGGCGCGAGCAGTCTCTATAATCCGTCCACCTACAACTCCTGAGTGTCCAATGCCAACAATCAGTCAAATCATGCATACTGCACCGGTCATTCCGGTAATCACAATCGAAAAACTCGAGCATGCAATTCCACTGGCGCGCGCGTTAGTGGAAGGAGGACTGTCAGTTCTTGAAATTACCTTGCGGACTGAGTTTGCGCTCGCAGCAATCGCGGCAATTGCGAAGGAGTTGCCAAGTGCAATTGTCGGTGCTGGGACCATCATCAATCGCAGCACCTATGAACAGGCGCTCGCAGCAGGCGCGCAGTTTATTGTCAGCCCGGGCTTCACTCCCGAATTACTTGCTTGCGCCGCTCAACATCGACTACCTTTTCTGCCAGGCGTGAACACACCCGGCGAAATCATGCAGTTACTTGAAGCAGGCATCAATGCCATGAAGTTTTTCCCGGCCGAAGCCGCAGGTGGCATCCCGATGCTGAAGGCATTCAGTGGACCATTGCCACAAGCGCTGTTTTGCCCGACCGGCGGCATCAGCATCAGTAATGCAAAAGACTATCTGGCGCTTCCGAATGTCGCGTGTGTCGGCGGCTCCTGGATGTTGAACAAAAATCTGGTCGACAATCAGCAATGGCAGGAAATCACGACACTCGCACGGGCAGCTGCAGGATTAAAAACCAAACCATGAATAACGTAGTACAACTTATAGCCGATATCGGCGGAACCAACGTCCGCTTTGCCTGTGTCCCTGTTGATGATGACGAGCTGCTCAATATTACGAATCTGCACTGTGAAGATTTCGCGCAACTCGAAGATGCCCTTGCAGCCTATCTCGCCACAATACCTACATACCGCATAACTCGAATATGCCTGGCAGTGGCTGGCCCTGTTACCCAGGACACGATTGCGTTCACCAACAATCCATGGACATTCAGCAAAAAAGACTTGCAGCAGAAGCTAGGATTGGAAGTGCTCATCATCAATGACTTTTCGGCGCAAGCGTACTGCCTCGACATGCTCAAACCGCAGGAACTTGAATGGCTCGGCTCACCCCGCCCAAGCGGCAAAAATCTGCGCGTTGTTATCGGACCAGGAACCGGACTCGGTGTTGCAGGAATGACAGCATCAGGCGAAGTGCTCGCAACCGAGGGCGGCCATATTTCATTTGCGCCGGCAAATCTGCATCAAATAGCCCTGCTGCAAGAACTCTGGAAACATCACTCACATGTGTCTGTAGAGCATCTGCTGTCAGGTGCGGGATTGTGCAATATCCACCGCGCCAACAATCCCGGGGGAAATTTCGATGAGGAACTGACCCCCGCTGCGATAACAGAGGGCGCAATGGCAGGCGATAAAAAATGTTTGCAAACTATCGACGATTTTCTCGCCATCCTGGCAGCGGTTGCAGGAGATTTTGCGATGGCTATGGGTGCACTTGATGGAGTTTATCTGACAGGAGTGATACTCCCACGCATCACTACACTGATTGATCGGGACGTTTTTCGCAAAAGTTTTGTGGCTAAAGGCCAGTTCGAAACTTACTGTTCGACTATTCCACTGGCCTTCATAACTGCAGAAAATCCTGGCCTGCGCGGCTGCATCGGGGCGCTTCGCCGCTCCTGAATTTCAGTAAGCAACGAAGGTCCACTTGTTTATGCTCAGGGTGTTGGACCTGTCCACACACCCCATGGTGTCGTCCCTACCGGAATAGTTGCCACTACCGTAAAACTCGCGACATCAATTACCGACACATCGTTCGATGGACCATTGGCCGTGAAAAGTTTGCTGCCATCAGGACTGAGCGTAATGCCCCAGGGACGCTGACCGGCTTCGACTGTCGCGGTGATTTCCCCATTCTCGACATTGATCGCCATGATGGTCTTGGCCCTGCCGTTTGCCACGTACAGGGTTTTATTATCCGGCGATAGAGTAACCCCCATCGGCAAGGAACCCTCAGGCAAAGCCCATGTTTGCAGGACAGTGTTGTTTGCAACATCAATCACCGAAATACTTGCGCCAATTTCATTGGAGACAAAAGCACGTGTACTGTCGGCGCTAAAGACGATATCACGAGGACGCAAGCCAACACCGATCTTGCCGCTGAGCATGCCGCTGGCAGTATCAATGACCGTGATGTCGCTATCCACTTCACCAGTGACATAAGCCACTTTGCCGTCTGGCGACACTCTCACCCCTTCCGGCTCACGGCCTGTATCCAGGGTCTGTAATATTGCACCGTTCGCTACATCCAGAATACTTGCAGCGTTGGCATTTTCATTGGCGACATACATCAGGCCTGTGTTCCAGTTCAGATCAAACTGCTCGGGATCAAGACCACTCGGCAATATGCGCAGTACGGTGCGGGTTGCGGTATCGACTTCTGCAATACCATCGGCACTGAGATCCACCTCAAGTTTCTCGCACTCTTCGTCTTCCATAGTCGGCGGACATTTTGGTGCTCCGCTTACTGCAACATAAAGCAGGCGGCCGTCAGGACTCACCTTGAGGCCCCGTGGACGTTTGCCGATGTCGATGGTCTGCAACACGTTGTGAGTGTTGCCATCAATTACCGTTACATTGTTGGAATCTTCATTGGTCACATAGACCAGATAGCTGTTGCTTGTCGGAGAACCCACCTGGGCTAAAGGATTATCAACTGTCGCAGTAGCAGCAGGCGCAACAGCAGTAGTTTCCGGAGTTGCAGTATTTTCCTGTGTTGTAGCGCTCTCGTCAGTTGCAGGTCCACACGCAGCAAGCAACACAAGTGTTGATGCAAGGCACAGAGCAGAAATTGAATTTTGCATTTTTAAACCTCTCATAGCTAAAATCACCCAAAGTATTATGCCACTAAAAATCCCGGACCCATCAAAGAAGCACAAAATCGCGATAGTTACTCCGGCTTATTCAGATAACGCACATCACGCAACTGCGGAAACAACCACGCGGAGGCAACCGCAACCGCAACAGCGCCTACGCCACCAAACACTACGGCGGGCACAACTCCTATCCAAGCTGCCATGAAACCGGCACGGAATTCACCGAGTTCGTTGGAAGCCCCGAGAAATACCATATTGACTGCATTCACGCGGCCACGCACTGCATCGGGCGTCCAGAGCTGCAGCAGGGTTTCCCGAATCACCACGCTAACCATATCGGCAGCGCCGATCAGCGCCAAAGCAATAATAGACAGCCATGCCAGGGTTGAAACACCGAACAAAATCGTGAAAACACCAAACAACCCGACGAATACCAGCAGGATACGTCCGGCATGATCGCGGATGGGAGATGTGGCCAAAAATGCAGCGGTCAGAACTGCGCCTATACCAGGAGCAGCTCGGAGGAAACCCAAGCCCCAGGGACCAAGTTCGAGGATGTCGCGCGCATAAACTGGCATCAGCGCGACGGCGCCGCCAAGCAACACAGCGAAAAGATCGAGAGAAATCGCGCCCAACACCACCTTTTGCTTGCGAATAAAATGCAGCCCTTCAAATACTGAACTCGTTGTAACACGTCTGATTTCTTTTGGCGGTGGCGGCTCCGGTACACGCAGTAACAACAGCAAAGACGTTACCAGCATGATCACAGCAACCGAATAGGCAACTGTGGACCCCACGCCATATAACAAACCTCCCGCTACTGGTCCCACTATGCTTGCTATCTGCCATGCAGACGAATTCCATGACACTGCATTCACAAACAGATGCATCGGAACAAGACCACCCAACAATGCCTGCGATGCCGGACCAAAAAAAGCACGTGCAATGGCAAGCAAAGTCAGCGCGACAAAGATTGGCATCGGTGAACTCAGACCACGCCAGGAAAAAAACAGGACGCTGGATGCACATAGGATTTGCAGACAAAGCGAGAGACTCATTACGCGCCGCCTACCATAACGATCGGCAACGGTACCCGTTACGAGCACGAGCAACAGCAAGGGAAGAAACTGCACGAGGCCAATAAGCCCAAGATCTTTGGGATTGCGTGTCAGGTCATATACTTGCCATGCCACAGATACCGACACAATCTGTACAGCAAATGTTGCGCAAAAGCGCGCAGCCCAGTAATACACGAAGGGCTTGTGGGAAAAGGCCGCCAGCCTTGTTGACTCAAGGTTATCCATAAATCCAGCTTTTCAGATGATTAAAAAATTGCCAGGAACCAATGGCAGCCACTCATATAAATTCAAGTTTCTCGACTACCAGTTGCATAGTGTAGTTGCCGCGATATTCATTGATATCCAGTTTGTATAACAGCTGCACACGCTCGGCATTATGATGCAGCACAGCTTGATCCACATTGAAAGCAATCGCATCAACCAGCGTTTCACCTGATGCCATCTGTAACACCATTTTGAGATGTTTGTCGCCCAGCACGCGCTTTTGAATGATGGTGAATTCACCATCGAACACAGGCTCGGGAAAATGCTGGCCCCACGGCCCGGAGTCCCGCAGCAGAGTAGCAAAATCCAGCGAAAAACAGTCGTGTCCGAGCTGGCCGTCGGTGTAGTTATGACGCAGGAACAACTCAGGGTCTGACTGCTCCTGTATCGCCTGTTCCAATGCGGCACTGAAGGCTGGCAGATCGCTCTCATATATCGTTAGTCCTGCCGCCATCGCGTGACCACCAAATTTTGTCAGCAACTGCGGATTACGCGTTGCAACGGTATCCAGCACATCGCGGATATGAATACCTTGGATTGAACGCGCCGATCCCTTGATCAAAAGTTTGCCGTCAGCATCGGCGCCACCATCGGCAAAAATTATTACAGGTCGATGCAGGCGTTCCTTGATACGTGCGGCGAGTATACCAATCACGCCCTGGTGCCAGGCAGGATCATACAGGCAGATGCTATGGCGCGGCTCAGCATCCAATGACAACGCCTTTAAGTGTTCAAGCGCCTCAGTCTGCATGTCCTGTTCGATCAGCCTGCGATCCTTGTTGAGGGCATCGAGTTGCAGAGCTAATACCCGCGCCTCGTAGGCGTCATCTGCCAGCAAGCATTCAATTCCTACAGCCATATCGTCGAGCCGTCCCGCTGCATTGAGGCGCGGCCCCGCACTGAAGCCGAGATCACTCGCTACACAATTTTGTGGATTCCTGCCGGCGGCTTCGAGCAGGGCAAGAATCCCCGGACGGCATTTGCCGCTGCGAATCAGCTGCAAGCCGTGTTTAACGAGAATGCGATTGTTGTGATCGAGTGGCACCACGTCGGCCACTGTACCGAGCGCAACGAGATCGAGATAAGAACTCATCCTGGGCTCAGGCAAGCCCTGTTTTACAAACCAGTCCTCCTTGCGCAAATGGGCGCGCAAGGCTGTCATGAGATAAAACACAACACCTACTCCGGCGAGCGCTTTGCTCGGGAAGGCACAATCAGGTTGGTTCGGATTGAGAATGCAAGATGCCTCGGGTAAGGTGATGGCGGGCAGATGATGATCAGTGACCAACACCTCTATACCAAGGCTCCGCGCGAGTTTTATGCCTGCATGACTGGCAATACCGTTGTCTACGGTGATGATCAGATCAGGATCAAATGAGCGCGCCACCTCGACAATTTCCGGAGTAAGCCCGTAGCCATATTCGAAACGGTTTGGTACCAGATAATTTACTCTGGCAAAGCCCATAGCGCGCAGGCATAACACTGCAAGGGTACAACTGGTTGCGCCATCTGCATCAAAGTCAGCTATGATCAGAATATGTTGTTGCTTGCAGAGGGCCTGCCACAATACATCGGTTGCCTGCTCCATGTTTAACATGGCATACGGAGAAAGCAGGTCGGCAAGAGGGAGTTTAAGTTCAGTATCGTGCTCAACTCCTCTTGCTGCAAAAATATCCTGCAGCACAGGATGTACTGCCGCACTGAATTGCGCTGGATTTTTTTTAGGTCGAGAAAGAATTTGCATCAGTTGACCAGACTTGCACAAACGCCTTCTTCAAGGCGCATGAGTGTTAAAACATTTGTGTCCGGTGGTAAATTTATCAGGGATATCAGTAGCACTTTTCGGGATTTTCCATGTTGGTAGAATTTTTTTTCAGAGGTGGTCGTCAGTTTATTACTTGCGATCAGCACTTCGATACAGGTTACTGCAGCCTGGAAAATGATTGAGCACGCAATTCAACTTGATTTTATCTTTCCGAGCCACTATATGCCCATCCTGCTAGTGCAAATAAGCAGCCGGATTCTAGCATTCAATGTGAATTAATTATGTCGGCGCGTTACAAAGGAACTTCCGGGTAGTTGTTTTGCCTAAGCATCTGTACAGAAAGTACGTTTAACCCACTTTTTTTGTATTTCAACCAATAATCATGCGTGACAACGAGGCTATAAAATGAAATCCCAAGCTGTTTTGTGCTGCATTCTGAGTGTCGCGTTAAGCACACTCTCCGCTACGGCACTGCCTGCTCCAGCCTATCTCAGCTTCCAGACCGAAGACGAAACCAACAATATCGAAATTTTCCGCGCTGCCAGTCCTTCCGTTGTATTTGTCACTAACAAGGCCCTGTATCGCACTGACCGCTTTTCGCTGAACATGCAGGAAATTCCCCAGGGTAGCGGCACCGGTTTTGTGTGGGACAAGACAGGCCTGATAGTTACGAACGTGCATGTGATCCAGGATGCGAGCCGCGTAACTATCACCTTGCAGGATCAATCAACCTGGGATGCCGAATTGGTTGGTATTGCACCAGGGAAGGATCTTGCTTTATTGCGCATTTCAGCACCGCCTGAAAAGTTGATTCCCCTGCCGTTGGGTGATTCTTCAGAGCTCGAAGTGGGCCGCAAGGTCGTGGCCATTGGCAACCCGTTCGGTCTTGATACAACACTTACAGTCGGAGTGGTCAGTGCGTTGGGCCGTGAAATAAATTCATTGTCTGACCGCAAAATCCGCAACGTGATCCAGACCGATGCTTCGATCAATCCCGGCAACTCGGGCGGTCCGCTGCTGAATTCAATGGGCCAGCTGATCGGTGTGAACACGCAAATTATCAGCCCGAGTGGTGCGAGCGCAGGAATTGGTTTTGCCATTCCGGTCAACACCGTTAAAAAAGTCATCCCGCAACTGCTGGAATACGGCGAGGAAGTACGCCCTATTCTGGGTATCCAGAATCCTCCTGATGGCTGGAGCCAGCAAAATGGCATAGCAGGTGTGCCGATACTGGCAGTCAGCAAAGGTTTGCCTGCTGACAGAGCGGGTATGACGGGTATTCAACAGACACAAAATGGCGAAATTCTGCTGGGAGATGTGATCGTGGAAATAGACGATACCAAAATAGCCAACAGCGATGACCTGCTCAATGCCCTGGAACAACACCTGCCTGGAGATACAGTCAGAGTTGTTACAGATCGCAACAACCAGCGCATGGAGTTTGATGTTGTGCTGGTGGAGCCTGACAAACAATAAGCGGAGCAGCTTCTACCTGCGCTTTTTCAATGTCTCCACGACATAGGCTTTTACGGTCGCCAGATCATTCGCCAGCACACTGTAGCGCTCCTTGCGGCTGAACAGATCGCTCATGTGCGCTGGCAAAGCAGGTACTTCCAGGCCGGCCTGCTCTATGGCTGCGCCAAACTTTGCCGGGTGTGCCGTGCCAAGCGTAATCATCGGGATACTGCTGTCGGTGTTACAGACTTCCGCTGCCTTGACTCCTGTTGCTGTGTGCGGATCGAGCAGGAAACCTGTGCGTTTATACACTTCCTGAATCGTGGCGATCGTGGCCACATCGTCAACTGCCCGGCTTGCGAAGTGCGCGCGCGCAAATGCCCATTCTTCGTCTGAAACTTGCTGCGCGTTCTTGCCAAGTCCCGTCACAAAACTTGCAACACGCTGGGTATCACCTTTGAACAAATCATAAAGAAAACGTTCAAAGTTGCTGCTCACCATGATGTCCATGCTGGGCGACAGGCTGGGCTGCAGTGTTGAAAGACTATAGCTATTACTGCTGATAAAACGATGCAGAATGTCGTTGCGGTTAGTCGCTATGATCAGTTGCCTGATTGGCAGGCCCATTTTTTTGGCAAGATAGCCTGCATAGATATCGCCAAAGTTTCCGGTTGGGACAGAAAACGAAACAGCCTCTGCTTTATCGAGAAACTTAAGGGCCGCATAAAAATAGTAAACAATCTGGGCCATGATGCGCGCCCAGTTGATCGAGTTGACCGCTACCAATTGGTAACCCGCTGGCAGAAAACTCTGGTCCGCAAAAGCCTGTTTAACAATCTGCTGGCAATCATCGAAATTGCCTTCAATCGCGAGATTGTTGACGTTGTCACCTTCAACGGTTGTCATCTGCCTGCGCTGTACTTCGGAGACACGGTTGTGAGGATGGAGTATGAAGAGATCGACAAACCTGCAATGTTTGCAGCCTTCAAGCGCTGCCGAACCTGTATCGCCTGAAGTTGCGCCCAGGATAGCGACATGTTGCTGGCGTTTTTCCAGAAAGAAATCGAGCAACCTTCCGAGCAGCTGCAGGGCGAAATCCTTGAAGGCCAGTGTTGGCCCGCAATAGAGTTCAAGCACCCAATCATTTTTTTGCAGATGCACAAGCGGAGCCACGTCAGGATGCGAAAAACCTGCATAACTGTCATTGATCATTTTCCTGAGGTTGGCATCGGGAATGGCGCCGTCTACAAACTGACGAATGATTTCAAAGGCGAGATCGGAATAAGACAGCTTTTTCCACTCTTGCAGCTGCGCAGGAGTAACCATTGGCAAGCTGTCAGGTATATACAAACCGCCATCCGGTGCGAGGCCGGTCAGGACAACTTCTTCAAAGGTAACTGCCGGACTTTTGCCGCGCGTGCTGATGTATTTCACTTTATGTTGCCTTGCTTGTAACCAGAGTGGATTTTAGATATCACAACAACTGTTCCTTCACTCGAGTTTGAATATCCGGATACGCATCACTTTTTCCGCTACACCATCAAGCTTTTCTATCTGGGCAATGGCAGTGTTCATCGTTGCCTCGAGGATTTCGCGGGTCAGGATGATGACTGGTACACGCTGGCTCGCGGCGTCTGCCCCGCGCGGTTCCTTCTGGATGATGGCTTCAATATTGATGGCACAATCGCCCAGTATCTGTGTGATATGCGCCAATACGCCAACTTTGTCCAAAGCCGTGATGCGCAAATAATAGGCACTTTTGATTTCTGGCATTTCTGTAATACGAATATCGGACAAGCTACCATCCTGGAAAGCCAGTGCGGGTACGCTGCTTTGCGGGCTGGAGATCATGCGTGCTACATCGATGATGTCCGCCACTACCGCCGAAGCCGTCGGGGCTGCACCGGCACCTGCGCCGTAATACAACGTTGAACCAACAGCATCACCATTCACCATTACAGCATTCATTACACCGTTAACATTGGCGAGCAGACTGTTTTCATCAATCAGTGTTGGATGTACGCGCAGTTCAATACCATTGGAGGTCTTACGGCTGATGCCAAGATGCTTGATGCGATAGCCCAGTTCATCCGCGTAATGAATATCTTCCTGGGTGATATGGGAAATACCTTCGGTGTAAGTCTTTTCAAACTGCAGCGGAATACCAAAAGCTATGGCCGCGAGAATTGTAAGTTTGTGGGCAGCATCAATGCCTTCAACATCGAAGGTTGGATCTGCTTCAGCATACCCCAAAGCCTGCGCTTCCTTAAGCACGTCGGCGAATGCACGGCTTTTTTCGCGCATTTCCGTAAGAATAAAGTTACCCGTGCCGTTGATGATACCTGCCAGCCACTGAATACTGTTGCCCGCAAGGCCTTCGCGAATTGCCTTGATGATCGGTATACCGCCAGCGACTGAGGCTTCGTAGGCAACCATGACATTTTTTGCCGAAGCTGCGGCAAAAATCTCGTTGCCATGAACCGCTATCATCGACTTGTTGGCTGTAACCACGTGTTTGCCGTTTGCTATTGCCTGCAACACCAGAGGCTTCGCAACGTCAATTCCGCCCATTAGTTCCAGAACAATGTCGACTGCAGGATCGTTGACGACTGCAAATACGTCACTGCTGATTTTGACGTTACCCACGTCCTGGCCCGGGCGCAGACGGCGCGTGCCAATATGAGAGACGACAACTTCGGTGCCAACCCTGCGTGAAATTTCCTGCCAGTTATTTTTCAGTACTAAAAAACTGCCATAGCCAACTGTGCCAAGACCACAGATGCCGATATTGATAGGTTTCAAAAGATTTACTCCAGACTGCAGCACTTCACAGATTGAGTACTGCTTCAAAACGATAAGCTCGCATTATACAGGCGGCGATCGACGATGTGGCAAACCTGCACTGACCTTTAAATCACCAGTGTGGCTTATGGCTGGACAGAATTGCCCAGGAGATATGTACCAAGAGTGGCTGCAGGAACATAGCCGGGCAGCATTGTGCCATCTTCAAGTACCAGAGCCGGAGTACCTGTGACTCCTACTTCTCTGCCGAGCTGATACTGACTTGCCACGGGATTTTCGCAGTCTGCTTTTGGTACTTCGCCGCCACGTTTCGCGCTAGTCATCATGGCCAGGCGATCGGGCGCACACCAGGTTGAAATCATCTTGAAGTGAGTTTCAGTATTCAAGCCTGTACGCGGAAAGGCAAGGTAGCGCACTGCAATGCCCATATCATTCAGCGCTTCAACTTCTGCGTGGAGTTTGCGGCAATAAGGACAGTCAACGTCGGTGAATACTGTTAGCGTAGCTTTACGCTCACCTTTAGCTTCATACACAATCATGTCTTTCTCATTCAGTGCCGCAATTTTATCCTTGCGAATAGTATTGCGCTTACTTTCGCCTAGATTTACCAAACCTGCGGGTTTTGCTTCATATAAATCACCCGGAATAAAAAACCGGGCATCGGAAGAAACGTAGATGGTCTGACCACCCTGGGTTGTGACTTCATAAAGACCGTCGACAGGGCTCTTGCTGACGTCCTCGATTTGCATCTCGGGCTGGGTCGCGAGCAGCAACTGCTTGATGGCGCTAATTTCGCTACTTTCTTCAGCTGATAGAACGAGGGAGCAGTTCAGGAGGGTGAAAACAGCAACGAGGCATGTGAAAGTGCGATCAATGAAAACAGAAAACACTCTCATGCAATATTCCTCTAATATGTAGTCACGACATTCTGGACCGCTGAAGGCTGCACTCTATTGCAGAAGTGCAGCCAGATAAAGAACTGACAAGTTCGGTCCTAGTCAGCTTTTTTCTCAAGTTTTTCAGTGATACGCGCAGCACGGCCGGTAAGGTCACGCAGATAGTACAGCTTGGCCTGACGGACATCGCCACGACGTTTAAGAGTGACACTGTCAACCTGATGACTGTGGGTCTGGAATGTACGCTCTACACCAACGCCGTGGGAGATTTTACGCACAGTAAAGGAAGATCCCAGGCCGCGATTTTTGATGGCGATCACAACGCCTTCAAAAGCCTGTAGACGCTCCTTGTCGCCTTCCTTGATACGTACCTG
>CAIYIP010000268.1 GCA_903926285.1 uncultured Gammaproteobacteria bacterium | reverse complement strand
CGGTGAAACGCATGTTGGATTTCATCGGCTCATCGTTGATCTGGATTGCGCGTGGCCAGACTTGCGGAATACCACGCACATGCTTCCACGCATGCAGCTTGATAGTGTCACCTGCGGCGAACTCCTCCTTGGCGAAACCATGGTCGATCTGGATCTGGACCGGGTGGCTGGCAAGACGCCATTTCTCGCCGGCCGGAATGTCGCCACCAGTGGTCACGAACTCAATGGCAATATGCGGATTGCCCCAGATCACGCGTGAAACGGTTCCTTCGACGTAGATTGTGGGCGAATCGAAGGCGCCGAATTCGGATTGGGTGTTGTGGTGCGCCAGCAAGGCCGCGCCCGGAAGTAGCAGGACTGTGATTACTGCCAGTAGCCGATGGATCATGCTCATTGCTTGTTCACCTCTCGAGATTGGTTGGTATGGTTCGTTGTTGGGCTCATTCAATCACCAGGCAACTGGCATTGCAGCGCACTGAGGCATCGGTGCCGTCGCCCTGTACGGCGTGGACTTCCCAGTAACCGGTAAATTCATCAACACTAACCCTGCATGCCAACTGATCGTTGGCCTCGTTCATGCCCATAAACTCGACTTCGGTGAGGAAGCACACGGCATTCTCGGCCTCGACCAGCGACTTGAAGTCATCAGCCGGGCCTGGACGCGGCAGGCCATCGTTGCCGACACCCAGCAACCATGCATCTTCCTCGGACTCGCCAGAGACCACGACGGTCTGTGTGGTGAAGCGTGACTGCAGCGCCGGATGTCCAGCGACGCTGGTGGCGATCCTGTCGACCTGCGTTGCTTCAAGTTCGCCCGAACCCCCTGCCATTTGCAGTGTGGCGAAACTGGTTAGGCCTGCGATCACCACTGTAATCAATACTTGTTTCATCATGTTGTCGTTTCCCTCATGGCATGGATATTTTTTTCTGCACTAGTGTAATCATGGTTCAAGCCTTGCCTTGACTGGCCTCATTCCTGGTAGCCAGCCTCAATCCACAATTTTGCCGACTCCATGGTGCATGGTGCGCGGATGGGCTCGCGGTCAGCCACTTTGATCCAACGGTGCGTGAATGTCGTCGGTTCCAGCAGATAGACCGGATCAGCAACTGTGGTCTCAATCTCTATACCCATGCCACCGTCTACTAGGCGGAAATGCTCACGCACTGATTTCCCGGCACTGGAATCGATGCCGGTGTGGCTGCCCCAACGGTCGGCAGTAAAATTGGTGGTTTCAACGATCAGGTCACCATTTTCGAACCAGCCGACCGAATGTCCCATTCTGGAAGGTGGCCCCGGCGGCACTGTGCGATCCAAGTGGACTACACGCATATCCTCCATAAGGTCGCGCTCTATCAACAAGGTCGATTCATCCTGATAGCGGATCAGGTGCCCATAGGGCAGAGTCATTGATTTGGGCGGACCCGAGTCGTAGCACTCCAGCACCGGATTCTGGTCTTCGCTGAAGCCGGCCACCAGTGCCTGTCCCTTCTCGGTTAGCGGCCACCCGGTCGGCGGGAAATAGGTTGGCTGGTTAGGCCCGCGGTTCCACATGCCGGTAAAGTCGGTTGAAGGCGCGATCTGCTGTTCGCTGCCGTCCTCGCTGAGGCCTATCCTGACTCCATCTCGCTCAGCCCATCGCAGTGAACTGTAGGCCCTGGCCTTGTTGCGATCGTGCTGACCCTCCCAGGTGATGCGGTCGCCAGGCTTGAATGTTTCCTTGTCCCAGCCGCGCGCAGCCATGCCGCCCGGATGCAGCATTTCAATGCTGTACTCGACCACTTCACCGGCCAGGTTGGGCGCTTCCACTTTGAGGTACACGTGCGGCGCGCTCCAGCTGTAACGTGTGACCACACCGTTAAGCACACGGACATCGTCAGGATCCAGAGAAGAGTGCGAGTGGTGAGCCAAGGCGAAGGCTGCATGCAGTGCAAGCAGTGCTGCAAGTGCTGCAAGTGCGAGTTTGTATCTGGATTTTAACACCGCTCATTCCTCCGGCAAGCGAGTGGTATTACAGGGAGACTTGATTCGCCACCTGCTCTTCCAAACCACTCAGTCTGAATCTCGATCATGTTTTCACGCAGGCAAGAATCTTACTGTGGTTTTTAAAAAGATGTAAGCAAAACCATGCGGCGCCAAGCCTGCGACCACGAAGCAGGTGTTGCGGACTTCTTGAATGGCAAATCCGATGTCATCGCGCAATGGCTTGGTGGAATAACGTCAGCCAGTACGGACCAGGCATCCACGCTATCAATTTTTCGCTCCAGCAGGACAGTCCCGGCCAGGCGGGCCGAACAAAAGGCGACAGTTCTTTTTTCATAAATCGAATATCTACAAAAAGATCTGTCCCCATTTATAGG
>CAIYIP010000267.1 GCA_903926285.1 uncultured Gammaproteobacteria bacterium | reverse complement strand
CGTCAGCAACAAGTGATACTGCAACTCCGCTTGCACCAGCGCGGCCTGTGCGACCAATGCGGTGTACGTAATCTTCAGCAACCTGTGGCAGATCAAAGTTAACAACCATCGCCAGCTGATCAATATCGAGACCTCGTGCAGCAATATCAGTTGCTACCAATACCTGTACTTGATTATTTTTGAAATCAGCTAAAGCCTTGGTACGTTGCGCCTGACTTTTGTTGCCATGAATCGCAAGTGCCTGCACGCCATACTGCGCGAGTTTCTTGGCAAGGTTATTTGCGCCATGTTTGGTGCGCGCAAAAACCAGTACCTGATCCTTGGTATCGCTTATCAGTTTTCCCAGCAAAGGCAGTTTGATGTCCTTGTTGGCCATGTACAGTTTCTGGGTGATGAGTTCCACGGTTGAATTGCGCGGCGCCACATCAATTTCAACGGGCTTGTTGCAAATGGTTTTGGCCAGTGTGCGGATGTCGTCGGAAAAAGTGGCGGAGAACATCAGGTTCTGGCGTTGTTTTGGCAACAGCGCGAGTACCTTGCGGATGTCGCGAATGAAACCCATGTCGAGCATGCGGTCGGCTTCATCAAGTACCAGAATTTCCACTTCATTAAATTTAATGGCGTTTTGCTGATACAGATCGAGCAAACGGCCGGGCGTAGCAACCAGGATGTCGCAGCCTTTGCGCAGGGCCTGTAATTGCGGATTGATGTTGACGCCGCCGAATACGACAACTGCACGCAGTTTTTCATGTTTGCCGTAGGTTTGAATGCTTTCCAGAATCTGGGCAGCAAGTTCACGCGTGGGCGTCAGTATCAAGGTGCGTGTGTGATTGCTTTTTACAGGCGCTTTGCCAGCCAACAACTGCAGGATAGGCAGTGTGAAACCTGCAGTTTTGCCGGTGCCGGTTTGCGCGGCAGCCATTACATCTTTACCAGCAAGAATGGCGGGAATGGCTTGCACCTGAATAGGGGGTTGGGATGGTATAGCCGGATTCAGTAACGGCCTGTAACAAGGTTTCTTTTAAACCAAGGGAATCAAAAGTCATAAAGTCTCTTTTAAGAATATGCATAGATATGCATGAGTAGTCATGTAGCAGCACACTTGTCTGCTGAACATAGGAATGCTCTAGCGGACTGACACTGCCAGTGAGTGTGTGACCAAAACGATGGTTGCACGATGTGCAATTCGATAGTTACTGATGGAAAGCTGCGGCATCAAAGTACAGCAGGATGACATGAGTGAAGGGTTTGCTACTGTCTGGAATTTCCAGATTAGTAGTGCCTTGCTAAGGAGAATGCACTGTTAGCCGAAACAGGTGTTTGCAACTAACGGAAGGCAAGATAGCACAATCCAGCCATAATTGCCGTACTAATTTCACGATGACCTGTCGGGTATCGCGAATGTGTGACACAACTCGCTTTAACACACGCGACAGATAAGTCCTTTCAGATAATAACCTTCGGGAAAAGTGGACAGCACAAGATGGTCACTGGCCTGGCTCAGCTTCTCGAGAAACTGCACTGTACGTTTGGCATCGAGAGCCGCATCGGCAACAACTTTGTGAAATAAATCTTCAGGCATGAGTCCTGAACAGCTGAATGTTGCGAGAATACCATTGGTGTTGAGTAACTGCATGGCCAGCATGTTGATGTCCTTGTAGCCACGGCAGGCTTGTGTGAGATGTTGCTTGTTCTCCACAAACTTGGGTGGGTCAAGAATGATCAAGTCAAACTCGGCACGACGATCGCGCATACGACGAAGAACTTCAAAGGCGTCACCTTCGATGACTTCACCGACAT
>CAIYIP010000266.1 GCA_903926285.1 uncultured Gammaproteobacteria bacterium | reverse complement strand
TAAAAACCAGGGGGGCGTCAACAAGCCTTTTTCAGGATGCTGCCAGCGTAGCAAGGCCTCGAGCCCGGAGATGCGGCCATCAGCAGCATTAACCAGCGGCTGGTAATAAACCCTGAACTGGCGTTCGCGAATACCCCTGCGAATTTCATTTTCGATCGAAATATGGTTTTTCTGGCGCTGGCTCAGCTCGCGAGTAAATACTTTGAAACCATCCTTACCCTGATCCTTGATGTGATACATCGCGATATCGGCATTCTTGATCAAGGCATCTGCAGTTGCGCCATCATCAGGATACGCGGCAACACCAATACTCGCAGAAACATGCAATTCATGCGGGCCGATAAGAAAAGGTTGCTTGATGGCTTTGACAATTTTTTCGGCAAGCTTGTTAGACATTGTTTTTGATTCCATGCGCGGCAGCAGCACGATGAATTCATCACCACCAAATCTTGCAATCGTATCGCTTTCACGCAAACAGGAATGCAAACGCTCTGCAACTTTTTTCAGCAGCTCGTCGCCGATGTCATGGCCCAGCGTATCGTTCACATTTTTGAAAAGGTCGAGATCCAGGAACATCACCAATAGTTTTTCCTTGCCGCGACGCGCACTGCTGATCGCATTGGTCAGACGATCCATAAACAACGCGCGGTTGGGCAGACCCGTCAGAACATCATGATAAGCCTGATATTGAATCAATTTTTGCGAGGCCATGCGTTCGCTGATATCGCGTGCTACCACGTAAGTGCCGGAAAAATCCTTATGATGCTTTGTGCCGCTTTTATCAACAGTTTCGCGCTCATAAACGCCGAGGGCATTCATTTCAATAGCGATACGGCCGCGCGCTCCCTTTGGCCTGCCACCCGGTTTGCACAAGAGCCAGATCTCTTCATCCCTTGCGGCACGAATTGTCGTGCGACGCTCGCTGAAACATTTCTCTGCCTTGGCCATGGAATTAGGATCAACCACTACAGAAAAATGCTCACCAATGAGTTCGTCTTTTTTGTAGCCCAGCAAATCTTCTGCTCGGTCATTGACAAATCTGAAGTTGCCCTGCTTATCGACAATAAAAATTATGTCGGGCGAGCTTTCAATCATAAACCGGTGCATGCGCTCGGAACGTTCGAGCTGTTTGCTTAATCGCAGGAGATCTCTTTCCATGTCGCGTTTTTGAATGGTATTGCGGATAGTGTTGAGCAGAAGATTGAATTCATAGGGCTTGCGGATGTAGTCTTGTGCACCCAACTGGAACGCCTTGCTGACCCAGTCGAATCCGGTTTCGCCACTCAGCACCACAATACCGATATCAATACCGAGACGCTGCACTTCGGTCATGATTGCAAGGCCGTCCATATCGGGCATGTGAAGATCAAGCAGCAACAGATCACATTGCTCCGGGGCCTGAATAAGACGAGCCAGTGTATCTGCACCGCTTTGGGAAGTTGTTACGTTGAAATCAGCAGCTTCAAGCAGAGCTTTGCAACTCTGCAGCAGAACGATCTCATTATCCACGAGAAGAATTTTGGATTGGCTCATGCACCGCCTCAAATGTGGAACTTAACGTACCTGTGGTAGCAAAATACTGAACAATGTTCCGTTGTTATCACTTTGGCAGCTGATCTGACCATGCATATCAGCTACAAGTTTATTCACAATGGCGAGTCCTGTGCCGGTATGAAGACCGCCCTTTGTTGATGTGCCCGCGGTAAATAGTTTTGCCATGACTTGCGGAGCAATTCCTGGACCATCATCCGCCACAC
>CAIYIP010000265.1 GCA_903926285.1 uncultured Gammaproteobacteria bacterium | reverse complement strand
TGGCAGAACCGAGGTTGTCGATCTTGCCGTCAACGATCACTCGCACTGGGTTGCCGGCTTCATCCTTGCTCGCTGCTTCCAGATGCACGGTCCAGTTCGACGAATCCAGTTCGCCCACTTCGATGGTGGCGGCATCCGGGAAACCGGGATTGATGTTGCCGCTGAGGGTGGTGTTGGTCCAGTACAACTCCAGTACAACGTCGGTTCTGTTCTGTGTTCCGCCCCAGTCGCCCAGCCAGATGCCGGCGAGTGGATGGCCGTGCTGGGCCATGCTGGTGGCAGGTAAACACAGGGCGATGATGAAAGCGAATACTGCGGCAAGAGTTGTGCGCATACTGTCTCCAGCGGTTACGGAACGATTGGACTGGTGCGGTCGATACCTGAACTCCCGCCGCCTACCATTAGTTCCTGGGCCAGGTTGCCGTCCTGGCAGAGGAACTGAAATGTCTCCACATCTGGCGTCCAGCGCATGACCATGCCGGTCTTCCATGTGTCGGTATAGGCGCCTGGATCGTCCACGATCATCTCGTAGCTCATTGAGTTGAAATCGAGGCGGGTAAGACGTTCGATCAGGTGCAACTGCCTTGTGCTGGGTACGCCGTAGGCATCGATCCAGCCGCGCTCATTAAAGCCGACCGTGTCGATGACGAGCGTGTCGCCTTCCCAGTGGCCAATCGAATGGCCACCGTAGCTTGGATCGAGATCAGCAGGATGCGGACGGCCGTCGAGATAAACAGTGCGGAAAGAGTGCGAACCCCCGGTGTGGAAAATGTATATGCGCTGTTCTTCCGGAACTTGCACGATGTCGGTGCCGTACGGAATCGCGATGTTGCGAAAGCCACCCGTTGGCTTGCAGCGTCCGTAGGGTTCAATCTCGTGCTCCTGACGATACAGGTAAACCGTTTCCGCCCAGGGTTGGAAAGGTACGGCGCTGAAGAGTGGCTTCAGGTCCATGGGATTGCCACCGTCAGGCCTGCCGCGATCACGCAGGGCTGTCTGCAGTTCGGTTTCCGGAACGATCGAGCGATAATCGCCGCGATTCCACACGCCTGCTTGGCCCGGCGGTGCTTCCAGGCTGACTTCACCAGAAGGCAGGTGCGGGATGGGGCGCACGGACGCACTGGCGCCATCCTGAGCCAGCATCGGCTGGACCAGTGCGCTGCTCACAAGCAACGCGGACAGGACCTTTAAAGTTCCAGTAGGACGGACTCTCATGGTGATAGCTCCTAGCAAAATACGGTACGGATGCCGGAATCAGGGCGTCTGACCCTGGCTCGATGCCGCGCCAAGTTTTACCCCGGTTGCGGCCCATGTTACATCCCTGGCGTTCATGCGGGGGCTGCCGTCGCGTGCGAGCGAACCTTCAATGATGATTTCGTCGCCCGCCTTCAGGGTGTCGCGATCCCAACCGCGACCGCGTACCTGATGCGGAGCGCCCATCTCGAAGCCCCAGTTTACGAGGTTGCCCTGTTCGTCCTTGACGTTCAGGTAGATCCACACGTGAGGATTGGTCCAGGCGATTCGCGTCACATTGCCCCGGATGGTCATGGGCTTGTTGGCGTCGAACTCCGCTGCAAAGGAGTGATGCGCCAGAGCAGGGGTGGCGGCTCCCAGGAGAGCAAGGCCGCATACGACAATTGCTGATTTGATGATTTTCATTGCTAGTCCTCTATTGGTTACAGTTGCATTCAATGTTGCCGCGAATCGCTACTACTGTGATCGGGGCTCCCACAACACTTCCTCAACTACGAAGCTTTTCTTGCTAGTTCTTGCTAGTTCTTACCAGTTTATCTGCTACGACGACGGCTTACGGTCGGTT
>CAIYIP010000264.1 GCA_903926285.1 uncultured Gammaproteobacteria bacterium | reverse complement strand
GCTTTTCCTTCGGGTTTTCCGCATCGTGATAACCGGCCGCATGATGATCACCACTCAGTGCGTGGCACACGAGCACGGCGTTGGAGCGGTCCGCATTGAGTGTGCCGTAGGTTTCCACCATGAGCTCATAACGTTCGATGATGCGACCGCTGCGTAAGGTCAGCGGCTCCTCGAAATGCAGCCGCTGCGGAGTGACGACACCTACCGAGTCGGCTGGAATTTGTTTGAGCGGATTTGCCATAAACTCAAATGCCTATGACGAAGCGAACATCCAGGCTCAGTTTCTGGGCCAGCGGGTTAACGAGCAGAATTTCCAGCACGCTGATACCCAGAAAGATGAACAGCGGCGAAAGATCTAGGCCACCCATCGGTGGAATGATGCGCCGGACCCGGCTGTAGATGGGATCGAGAATCTGGTAGATCATGAGCAGGATCGGATTGCCGCTGAAGGGCGCGATAAAACTCGCCACCACAGAAATGACGAGACCGTAGTAATAGATGTTCAGGATAAAGGCGATAAGACCAACAAAGGCCCAACTCACGATGATGCCGATGCCGGGCAGATTAAAGCCGGCGGCAAAAATCATCACGGCGGTAAACAGGGTGTTGAGCACCAGCGCCAGAACAAGTGACGCAAAATCAAGACCGCGGATCCCTGGAATAAGCTTGCGGAACGGCGCCAGCGGGCGGGAAGTGATTTTGACGATAGCCTGCGAAACCGGGTTATAAAAATCGGCGCGGACCGCCTGCAGCAAAAAGCGCAGCAGGACTGCCAGAATGAAAAGCGCGCCAAGGCTCTTGACGATCAGTACTACGACTTGTCCTATTGCTCCGCCCATCTCACTCTTCTTCAGTTGTTATGATTTGAAAATACTTTCCATAGAGAAAATACTTGGCTTACAAACGTGACAGTTCCTGCGAGCGCTCATTTGCCTTGGCCAGTGCTCGCTCCACGATGGCGTGGAACTGTTCCGTTTCGAATTGCCTGATCGCCGCTTCGGTCGTGCCGCCGGGCGAGGTTACACGCCTGCGCAACTCATCAGCTGGAACCTCACTGTTGAGCGCGAGTTTGGCAGCACCGTATGCGGTCTGCAAACACAGTTGGCGCGCTACTTCTGGTGGCAAACCCAGCTTGACGCCTGCCGCCTGCATCGCTTCCATGAGCAGGAAAAAATACGCGGGACCAGAACCCGACAGCGCGGTCACCGCATCAATCTGGGTCTCAAGGTCGAGCCAGCACGCAATGCCCACGGCTTCCATGATGTTTTGCGCGGCCTGTTTTTGCGTGGCACTGACATGAATATTGGCAAACAGGCCACTGGCACCGGCCTGTACAAGCGCCGGAGTGTTGGGCATGCAGCGCACGATGGCCTGCTGCGGATGCGTCCACTGTTGCAGGCTTGCACATGAGATGCCCGCCGCGATCGAAATCAACAGACAGGCTTTTTCGCTTAAGACTGGTTGCAACGCACTCACCACTTGCGCCATGACCTGGGGTTTGACGGCGAGCACAACAATCGCGCACTGCCTCACGACTTCCTGATTGTTGGTGGTGATGTTGACGCCCTTGGCGGCAAACGCAGCAAGTTTGGCATCAAGAGTATCAGCCGCCCAAAGCTGGGCAGCATCAATACCAGTGGCGAGCAGGCCTTCAATCAGTGCCGTGGCCATATTGCCGGCGCCGATAAAGCCAATCCTGAGGTGGGGAGAAATCATCCGGTCATTGTACCCTAAGGAGCCTTTGAAGAAGCAGCCGCTGGCGCAGAAGAACCGGGGCGCGCGCCAAAGATATCGGTGCCTATCCTGAGCATGGTGGCACCTTCGGCAATCGCGGCTTCATAGTCAGCACTCATGCCCATCGACAGATGCTGGCAGGATAAGTGACCGAGATTCTGCAAGGTCGTGCGCGCCTCCCTGAGTAAGGCAAAGGCCTGACGCTGGGCCAGAAAATCAGGCGCGGGCGCGGGAATGGCCATCAATCCGCTCAATCTGAGACGGGAAAGCGCGGCAACTTCCCGCGCAAGCTCAGGCAACTCGGCAAGCTCAATGCCCGACTTGGTAGCCTCATGACTGACATTAACCTGCAACAGGACGTTTAGTGGCGGCAAGGCTTCAGGCCGCTGCTCATGCAAGCGCTGCGCAATTTTGCTGCGGTCGACCGTGTGCACCCAATGGAACTGTTCGGCCAGGGCGCGGGTTTTGTTCGACTGGATAGGCCCAATGAAGTGCCAGGCAAGCTTGAGATCGCCCAGTTCCGCGATTTTTGCGAGCGCTTCCTGAAGATAGTTTTCGGCAAAGTGCAGCTGGCCGCTAGTGTGGGCAAGACGAATCACTTCAGGGCTTTGCGCCTTGCTTGCCGCCAGCAACTGCACGGAACCAGGCGCGCGCCCATACTGCGCTTCAAGATGTTTGATGCGCTCACGAATGCGCGCCAGATTGTCAGGTATGTTTACAGGCATAGTGAATCAGTTCAAATATTTACGTCAGCAAGGTTTCTAGTTTCTCACGGGTGCAGCTATTATCGGCCGGACGATTGCCAAATCCACCCACCGGGGATTATAGGAGCTTGTATACAGCATGAATATCCAGGAATTACTAACCTTCAGTGTCAAGCAAAAAGCGTCCGACCTTCACATCAGTGCCGGTTTGCCGCCGCTGATCAGGGTGGACGGCGATATCCGCCGTATCAATGTGGAGGATATGGACCATAAATTTGTGCACGGCCTGATCTACGACGTCATGACAGACAAGCAGCGCAAGGACTATGAAGAACACTTGGAATGCGACTTTTCGTTCGAAATCCCCGGCCTGGCTCGCTTCCGCGTGAACGCGTTTGTGCAGAACCGTGGCGCTGGCGCCGTATTCCGCACCATTCCGTCAAAGATCCAGCCCATGGACGAGCTTGGCATGGGTGAAGTGTTCCGCAAGATTTCCGACAACCCGCGCGGGCTTGTCTGTGTGACCGGACCTACGGGTTCCGGCAAAAGCACCACACTTGCAGCAATGGTCGACTACATCAATCACTCCAGATATGAGCACATCCTCACCATCGAAGACCCCATCGAGTTTGTCCATCAAAGCGGCAAGTCGCTGATCAACCAGCGCGAAGTGCATCGCGATACGCACAGTTTCGCCGCAGCCCTGCGCTCAGCCTTGCGCGAAGATCCAGACATCATTCTTGTAGGTGAGTTGCGCGACCTTGAAACCATTCGCCTTGCCCTTACGGCAGCGGAAACCGGCCATTTGGTGTTCGCTACTCTGCACACCACGTCCGCCGCAAAAACCATCGACAGAATTGTGGACGTATTCCCTGCTGCGGAAAAAGGCATGGTGCGTTCAATGTTGTCCGAATCGCTGATGGCAGTAATTTCGCAAACCCTGCTCAAGCGTGTTGGCGGCGGCCGTATTGCCGCTCATGAAATCATGATCGGCACGCCGGCAATTCGTAACCTGATTCGCGAAGACAAGGTCGCCCAGATGTATTCTGCGATGCAGACAGGTGCGCAGTTTGGCATGCAGACATTAGACCAATGTCTCAAAGGTCTCGTACAGAAAGGATTTGTTGATCGCGAAATTGCGAAAGTGAAAGCCAAGGCGCCGGATCAGATCTGATCCCCTCAACCTGTTAACAACCAATGCGGCGCAGATTTTTTCTGTGCTGTACTGGTGACCAATTACCAGTCCTTGAATCCGGGCAGCAGTCCTGCCAGTTCCTTGTCAGTCAGATTACGCCACGCACCGGGCCTCAATTGTCCGAGTTGCACATTGATGATGCGCACGCGCCGCAGCTGCGTAACCTTGTAGCCAAGCGCTTCACTCATCAAACGAATCTGCCGGTTGAGCCCCTGCGTCAGCACGATACGAAAACCATACTTGGCAAATATTGAAACCTTGCAAGGCTTCGTCATCTGATTGTGGACGCGTACACCGCGCGCCATGACACGCACGAAATCATCACTCACGGCCTTGTTCACACCCACCAGATACTCTTTCTCGTGATTGTTTTCCGAGCGTAGTATCAGGTTGACGATGTCGCCGTTGCTGGTCAGCAGGATGAGGCCTTCGGAATCCTTGTCGAGCCGGCCAATCGGAAAAATCCGCTCCTGGTGATCAACAAAATCAACGATATTGCCCTTGATGTTCTGGTCAGTCGTACAAGTGATGCCGACTGGTTTGTTGAGTGCGATGTACACATGTTTGCGTTTGTTCTTGATCGTGACCCTGAGCTTAATCTCTTCGTCATCGACACAAACAATCATGCCTTCAAGCCACTTGGCACCGGTGACTGCCAGTTCGCCGTCGAGAGTGACACGCCCCGCAATGATAAGTTCGTCCGCCTCGCGGCGCGAACAGTATCCGGTTTCACTAATGAATTTATTGAGCCGCATGACTAAGGGCCTTACATCTTTCTGATGCGAAAGTTGCGGCCTTTGATTTTGCCGGCGCGCAATTTCTCGATCACCTTGTTGATCAGCGGCGCACTGACAGCAACATAGGAGCGAGTTGCAAACACTTCAATCTTGCCGACCTGCTCTTTTGTCAACTCTCCTACTCCAGTCAGAGCACCCACAATATCACCGGGGCGCAATTTATCCTGGCGCCCAGCATCAATCGCGAGTGTATGCATGGCCGGAGCTGGTAACGCCAATACTTTTGGGCGTGCAGGTATTCTTTCCCAGTTAACAGAACCGCCAAGCAGCGATTCAATACGCACAAGACGACTCATTTCGCTGCCGGCCACCAGACTCAACGCAAGGCCGGTTTCACCCGCCCTGCCCGTGCGGCCCACGCGATGTGTATGCACATCGGAATCGCCAGACAGTTCATACGCAATCACCAGCGGCAGCGCCTTTATATCGAGACCACGCGCAGCCACATCGGTCGCAACCAGCACACGACTGCTGCCATTGGCAAACTGCACGAGTGTTTCTTCGCGCTCACGCTGATCAAGATCGCCATGCAGATGCAGCGCAGGAATGCTGCGCTTCCATAAATAATCCGTAAGATTCTTCGCATCGATTTTGGTGTTGCAGAAAATCAGGCAGCTCTCGGCTTGTTGTTCTAGCAGCAGCTTCACTACAGCTTCCGGCTTTTCCTCTATATCCACTTTGTAGAAACGTTGCACGATGACATTTGCATCATGCTGCGCCTCAACTGTGACCTCGACTGGATTACGCTGAAAGTGCTGACTCAGCGAACGAATCTCGCGCGGATAGGTTGCAGAGAACAACCAGGTGTTTCTGTTCTGGGGTGTAAGTTTCAGAATATTGCTGACGTCTTCAAGAAAACCCATGTCGAGCATCCGATCAGCTTCATCAAGCACTACAGTCTGCAAGGCGGCAAATTTAAGCTCACCCATGTTCAGCAGTTCCTGAATCCTGCCCGGTGTACCTACCACGATGTGCGGCTCATGCTTGAGCGACGCAAGTTGCGGCCGCAGGGGAATTCCACCGCACAAACTCAGCACTTTTACATTCGGAATAAAACGCGCAAGGGCGCGGATTTCCTTGCTGACCTGATCAGCAAGTTCCCGTGTGGGACAAAGCACAAGACCTTGCAGGCGTGCGACTTCCGGTTGCAATTTGGTCAGCAGCGCCAACGCAAACGCCGCTGTTTTACCACTACCGGTTTTGGCCTGCGCCTGCACATCCTTGCCGTCCAGCATCACAGGCAACGCTCCTGCCTGAACTGCAGTCATTTCAGTGTAACCGAGGGCATCAACAGCCTGTAACAGGCTCGGGGGTAATGCAGGTAAAGCAGAGAATTTTTTCATGCGCCATTATGGCACGGACGGGATACCTTCCTGAAGCTCATTGATGGTTCGTCTTAAAACAATGGAGAGACAGAACCGAGCGATATTTACGCGGTTTCCTGAAACCTTACCATGCCTGGACTCTGCTCACTGACTCGCAAACCATGACTCCAGCAACAACTGCGCCGCCATCGAATCAACCCTGGATTTGTCATCGTAACGCTTGCCGATCATCTCGGCATTGTTGCGGGTGATTTCGCGGGCGGCGCGGGTGCTGAGCCTTTCGTCTACGGGATAGCATGGCTTTTGGTAGCGTTCGGTGAGGATGCGGGCGAACTTGTTGGCCTGTACGCTCATTTCGCTTTCGGTGCCGTCCATGTTGAAGGGCATGCCAACGACGAAGGCGCCGGGTTTCCAGCGTTGGACGAGTTTGTCGAGCTCAATCCAGTCAGGTTCGCCGTTGCGCACTGCGATTACGGCTATGCCCATCGCGGTGTTGGTGAGGTTCTGGCCTACGGCGACGCCGATTTTGCGTGTGCCGTAATCGATGCCGAAAAGTGTGAGCGGGCTAGTAGATTGCAAAAGGGATTCCGAAGTGGTTCAGCTGTAGCCTACATCGGTGGTCAGCTGCGCCATGGAAAAGCCCAGCGTTGCAGCGGCCATGTTGGCCTTGTTGGCGAAGTCGGTGGAAAACAGAATGCTCTTGGTGGCAGGACACGTGAACCAGGAATTTTGCGCGAGTTCTTTTTCGAGCTGGCCTGCGCTCCAGCCTGAGCAGCCGAGGGTCATCAGATAATTTGTTGGACCTTCGCCGCGGCCGATGGCTGCCAGTATGTCACGCGAAGTAGTCAGCGTGATGCTATCGGTGATGCGCAGTGACGATGGCCAGCGCGGTTCGGCGTCGTGCAGGATAAAACCTTTTTCAGTTTCCACCGGGCCACCGGATAACACAATCTGGTTTGCTGCGGGGTCGCGCAAGTCTTCGATACTGAGCTGGTCGAGAATGTCCGCTAACTGCATATTGATTGGCAGGTTGATCACAAGACCAAGCGCGCCCTCAAGGCTGTGTTGCCACATATAGACCACGGTGTTCGCAAAATACGAGTCCTGCAATTGCGGCATCGCAATCAGGAAGTGATCAACAAGGAAGGTCTGTTCTGTGGGGGTAGTTGTCATAACACTGATTTCATTTAACAGGACTTAGGGTAACACGGAGAAATGCGGGTAAGAATGCCGGAGTACGGATTTTCTTTTTAAGATGTGTGGTCACAACAGATGACCCGGGCTCATATCAGGTGCTGGGTTGGTGTCGATCCTGATAACCCAACAAATGGGAATTACACTTAGTTTAGGCCTTTGCCATGAAAGTGCAGGGGAACAGTTCGCATGGATGCGAACTTAAGCTACAGGGGTGAAGCAAGAGTTTACAAAGCACAGCTTTGTGCGCAGCTGAACGCCACTCAGCTACGCTGAGTGGCTGGATCCGCTTGCGGGTACTTGCGCGGTCCCCGGAATCTTCATGGCAAAGGCCTAAACTAAGTGTAATTCAAGCCACCTGTTTTAATAACTGCTGAAAGTATTGCCGCGCTTGAACTGCCAGGTGCGAATTATTTCCAGCACATCGACACTTGCGCGCAGGTCTGCCGGAAACGGTTGGTATGGCGCGGCGAGCTGGACAATACGCACTGCAGCTTCATCGAGCACACGTTCGCCGGATGACCGCAGGATGCGAATGTCTTCTACTGAGCCATCAGGCTTGATCGCAACCAGCAGGCGCAAGCTGCCGTAGATACCCTTGTCTGTGGCTTCTTCAGGATAGTTGAGGTTGCCAATAGCTTCTATTTTCTTGCGCCAGTTATCCAGGTAAAGCGCATCACGGCTTTCCTTGGTCGAGGCTGACGACAAGGTGTAGCGGCGCGGCCGCTTGGCATATTCCTGCCGGTGCACGTCGAGCTGGGCCTGCAGGCTGGAGATACTGGCACTGAGTTGTGCGAACGAACTTTCGCCAGTGGCCGCGGGGTCAAGTACCGGTGTGGCTAGATCGTCAGCAGTGGCCACATCAGCATTAGCTGCCTTGCGCGCAAGCACAGGATCAGCAGTGCTCGTAGTGGGGCGCTCTTCGAGATATTCGCTGACATCTTCAATTGTGTCGGCTGCAAAACGTGATTCCACGGGCGAGGCCGGGGCAAGTGCTTCGTCTTCCGTGCCTGCACCTTGCTGGTTGGCCTGGGCGATGAAGTCGGCGTCATCAGGTGCTTCTGCGCTGCGGTATTGTGCGAGTGTGACAGCCAGACTGCTGATAAATTTCGGTTCGGTGGCTATCGTGAAACCAACACCAAGAATCAGCACGACGTGAACACACACGGACATAAACATCGTGAACCCGAAGCGTTCCTGCGTTGGGCCCAGCGAATCGCCGTTGTCTGCAATTGTGCTCATGTCGTGATCAGGTTTTGCCGAGTTTTTGCGCGATGCAATTCATGAGGTCGCCTCCGATATCAAGACCAAAGGTGCTGTTCAATTCGCGCGCGCAGGTAGGGCTCGTAACATTGATTTCGGTGAGATAGTCACCAATCACGTCGAGGCCTACAAAGATAAGGCCCTTGGCCTTGAGCGTGGGTCCGACCTGCTCGCAGATCCAGCGGTCGCGAGCAGTCAATTCAACGCCTTTCGCTATACCGCCGGCTGCAAGATTACCGCGGGTTTCATTGTGCGCAGGAATACGCGCGAGTGCATAACCAACATGCTGGCCATCGATCATCAAGATGCGTTTGTCACCCTGCGCAATTTCAGGAATAAATTTCTGCGCCATGATCTGGTGTTTGCCATGGGTCGTCAGAATTTCAATGATTACGCTAACGTTCGGATCGCCCGGCTTGACGCGGAAAACATTGGACCCACCCATGCCATCAAGCGGCTTGAAGATAACGTCTTCATGTTGCGCATAAAATTCGCGCAGCAGTATTGCCTTGCGCGATACCAGCACGGGCGGCGTACATTGCGGAAACAGCGTGGCGAACACTTTTTCATTGCAGTCGCGCAGGCTTTGCGGTTTGTTGACGATCAGTGTGCCCTGCGTTTCTGCGGCTTCGAGAATGTAGGTGCTATAGATAAATTCATTGTCGAACGGCGGATCCTTGCGCATAAGCACGACATCCATTTCCGCCAGCGGCCGGCGAATACGCTCGCCGAGCGTGAACCAGTCCAGCGGATCGTAGCGTACGGTCAACACCTGCATCTCTGCCATTGCCACACCGTGGTCGAGGTAGAGGCAGTCCTGTTCGATGTACCAGATATCCCAACCGCGTTCCTGGGCCGCGAGCAACATGGCAAGTGTGGTGTCTTTCTTGAAATTGATGGCTTTGATCGGGTCCATCACGACCGCAAGTTTTACTGACATAAGCGCTCAAATGAAAGTGATATAAAAGCAAGTATAACATGATGAATTGGTGTGTTTTTTAGCCTGCAGCCGGGTGCGGTTTACCATTGGTTTGTCTATCCCAACACCGTTACAATGCGGCTCCGTTTTTCTTCTGCAAGCCGGCATATAGCCTCGCTTGCACCTGTATTCAGGACTTCTCTTGCGTTTATTAGGTTATTACTGGGGTGTGATCGGGGTCATCGGCATTATTGCCTCGGCAGCTTACAAACTGACGCCCCGCATAGTTGAACTCAACCTCTATCCTTTTGCGATCCAGCATTGGCTGTTCCTGCTGGTGTTCACACCGTATATGGCTTATGCGGAAGGTTATAAAGGCTTCTATCTGAATCTGGCACCACGTGTGTTAGCGCGGGCCCTGTATTTACGCGAAGCGGGCGGCCCCTTTCTGACGCTCACTGCACCGCTGTTCTGCATGGGATATTTTTATGCGACGCGCAAGCGCATGCTCACAGCGTGGATAGTTTCCGGCAGCATTGTGCTGCTGGTGGCTATCGTCAGCCATATTCCACAGCCCTGGCGCGGACTCATTGATATCGGTGTGGAAGTGGGCCTTGTAGTTGGCATTGCGGCACTCTTCTGGCACTGGCTGCGTTTTGAGTTTGCCGGCACCAGGCCGGACAAAGCTCCCGATTTACCTTAAGGCAACCTCTGAATAACCCCGCCAGTCGTTGTTGCGAATTGACTCCTGGATCTGTGCCTGGCCCTGCTGCTCTTGGGTTGCAGAAAACCGCGTAAACCGTACCTGTGCCAACGCCTCGTCAATGACGGATCGATCGGAAGCTCCTAAACCTGATGTTCCGCCAGCACCGCGCGCAACTGCCCGGTGGCGAGCGCAAACGAAAAACAGCGTTCGATGTTGTCGAGTCCAGCATTGGAGAGCGCATACCAAAGCTGCTCATCGTCGTACAGGCGGCAGATCTCTGCAGCGAAGTCTGCTGGCGCGTCGGCAATCAGTACATCCTTGCCCTGCTCCAGTCCCATGCCTTCCGCAGCAACAGAGGTGGCAATAACCGGCACGCCAAATGACATGCTGGAATTTATCTTGCCCTTCACACCCGCGCCATAACGCAAAGGCGCAACCGACAGGCGCACGCTGTTGAAGATCGGCACAATGTCATCGACAAAACCTTCGAACACAATGTTGGGCGCGGACTTTGCGAGTAATTTGTGCGGCGCGTTGCCGCCAACAATCCTGAGCGTGAGTTCTGGTTTGATCTGATGCAGCAGCGGAAACACTTCGTCGATGAACCAGTACATGGCATCGATGTTGGGTGGATGTTCAAAACTGCCGATGAACAGAATGTCGCTGCGATCCTTGTATTCGGCACCACGACCTTCGGCAGCATGGATGTTCGACAGAAGCGCGACTTTTACGTCCGGCGCTTCCTGGCGGAACATCTCGATTTCTACGGGGCTTACGATCAAGGTGATGTCCGCCTTGCGCGCAGTATGCAACTCCTGGAGCCTGCGCATATCGGCTGCTTCCATCTGCGCCTTGTCGTTGCTGAGTTCTGCCTCGCGGCGTTCGCGCAGAAAATGCAGATCGACCGTATCAAACAGCACTTGTGCTTGCGGACACAACAGGCGCACGGCATCAATATATTTTTCAGCGTAGTCGGCGCGACTCAGCAGTACCACCTGATACAGGCTGCCCGCCTGATGCAAGTGTTCGTCAATGCTGGTGAGATAAGGATAGTAGAGACACTCAATGCCGAGGCCCTGCAACAGCGGTGTGTATTTTGCGTCGTACTGCAGGTTGTCGGGAATAAACGTCACTTTGTAACCAAGGCTCTGGAAAATCTTGAGCAGGTTGAACATACGCAAGGAGCCGGAGTCGTTGTCGGGCATCAGTATGCGTGAATCGACAACCATTACGCGTTTTTCCACGTAACGCTCTTTTTCGAGCTCCGGCAGAAGACCATCAAGTCGATGGGTAAGGAGCGTCTGTTGCCAGCGCGCAAAAAATTTCTTGTGATTGGTAACCTGGTACTCCTTGACGCCGCCGGTTATGTCGGTGCCACAGCTAACACCTTCAAAATGAATCACGCGCGCAAGCGGTTGGTAATACACTTTTTTGCCGGCCGCCCGCACTTTGAACGCAAGGTCGGTATCTTCGTAGTACGCTGGCGTGTAGAGCTTGTCGAACATACCCAGCGTAAAATAATCGTCGCGCAGCAGCATCAGACAGGCGCCCGAGCAGTAGTCGACCTGGCGACACCAGGAATATTCGGGCTTGTTGGGATCGTCATTGCGGCCGTAGTTCCAGGCCGAACCTTCACGCCAGACGATGCCGCCGGCTTCCTGCAGCGAACCATCGGGATAAAGCAGCTTGGCCCCAACCATGCCGGCATCCGGGAAATCGCGGAACGTGTTGAGCAGTGCGCTGAGCCACAGTGGCTGCGGCTCCGTATCGTTGTTGAACAGCACGAGGTATTTGCCACGCGCAGCCTGCGCACCGGTATTGCACGAATAAATAAAACCGCCATTGGTCGCGTTGCGAATGACTTTGATGCCGTTGATGTTGGCCAGCTGTGTCGGCGTTTCATCCTGCGAGCAGTCATCCACCACAATCACTTCGTAACTCTGCTCGCGGCTGTTGGCGAGGATGGATTCAAGACAGTGGTACGTATATTCAAACTTGTTGTATACCGGAATAACGATGCTGATAAGCGGCTTGTCGACTTGCGGAAAAACGAGCGGCTGATAACCACCTGGCACAGGAAACTCGGCAGTCACCACCGGCATTTGCGGCGCCTTCCTGAACAATTTGAAATGAATTCTGCGCAGTACGCTGAGCCAGCCCTCGGTCTGCGCCAATCTTTTTATTTTTGCCAGTTGGCGCAAGGGTCTGGTCAGTTTCCAGCTGCGACTCTTGTAGATGAGATCGAGATCAGCGCGCAGGTACTTGACCGTCTCCTGCTGGAAGTTCAGGTCTGTCCGCGCGACATGCAAATTGTGCTGTAATTCATCGATCTCGATTTGGGTCTTCTCGATCTCGATTTGGGACTTGAGTATGTGTGCCGTACGCTTCTGCAATTCAACATGTAACTCTTTTTCAAATTTGAGCAAGTGGCGCAAATATTTGCCCTGCTCTTCATATTCAGCCTGTATCACCGCGATCTGCGGATACTGGCGACAGCGATCCATCATCGCGAGTATCTGCTGGTTGCTCCAGCGTGGCAGCCACTTGCGATACAGATCCAAACGTAAATCCTGCCGCGCTTCTTCCGCCTTGTTGCCAAAGCCGCTTTGCGCAGCTATGCGATAAGTAGCCGTGCTTTGCGGTACAAACAGAAAATTGGTGTGCTGTAGCGCCTGCAACCAGAAATCCCAATCTTCGTAGCGTTCGAAGCTGGTATCAAAACGACAGCCCAGCGTGATGAGTTCGCGTGCGAACAACGCAGCGTGTATTGGTATGTAATTTTCCGCAAGCAGCCGCACCGCATCGAAAGGATGGTTGAAACTTTCGCGTGTTTCGCCGGTGTCTTGCCGGAAAGCGCGAACAGCGCTGTAGGCCATCATGCAGGCAGGCAGGTCGCGCAGTGCCGCAACAAGATTGGCAATATGCGGCGGGTCGAGCCAGTCATCATCATCGAGAAAGATGCAGTAATCGCCGGTAGCTTGCGCAAGTGCAAGGTTAGCCGCAGCCGAACGGCCCGACTCGCCACTGATGTTGAACCAGCGCAGCATGCGCGCGGGTTCGCTTGAGTTGGCAGGGAGCAAGGCCGCATGATCATCGCCGTTGTCATTGACGATGATGAGTTCAAGGTTGGGCCAGGTTTGCTGCATAACGGACTGCACGGCTTCAAGCAAGAGCTGCGGTCTGTTGAAGGTGCGAATCAGGACGGAAACAAGAGTGGGTGCTGACATGAAATCGACTGTACTCTGTTTAAATGTGCCGGGTTTAAATGTGCTGGGTTTATATGTACTGAGTTTAAAGGCGCCGGGTTTGACAGTACCTAGACTGGCTTGAAAATGATCTGCAGATGCACAGCCAGCACTTCACCAATAAAGTCCAGAAACAAGGTGCCGAGCGAACTGTTGAAATGTTTTTCCTCGGTACTGCCAATCAACAGCAGCGGCATACCCAGCTCTGTGCGAATGGTCGAGTGTTCCGGCACATGCAAGGGAACAATCGCAGCGGAGACAATCGCTGGACTGTGGCCGGCAAACAGCAATAACTGTTGCGCAGCATTTAGAACGCCGCAATAGGTACGCTGTTTTTCGTAAAG
>CAIYIP010000263.1 GCA_903926285.1 uncultured Gammaproteobacteria bacterium | reverse complement strand
TCGAAGCGTTGCTGAAAGCAGGTGCGAGCCCGAATGAAGAATACCGCGAAGGTGAACGGGTGCTGATGACCGCTGCGCGCACCGGTGATTACGCAAGCGTCGAGACCCTGCTCGAAGCCGGCGCCGAAGTTGATGCGCGCGAACAGTGGCATGGCCAGACTGCGCTGATGTGGGCAAGCGCGCAACAGCACGCGAAGCTGATTCCGCTGCTCGTAGAACACGGTGCCGATGTAAATGCGCTATCGAGCATTGAAGAATGGGATCGCCAGATTACCGAAGAACCGCGCGACAAATGGCTGCCACCCGGTGGCATGTCGACGCTGCAGTTTGCCGCACGTGAAGGCTGCGTAGCCTGTGTCGCGCCCTTGCTTGCAGAAGGCGCGAACATTGATGCCGCCACACCGAAAGGCATTACACCGCTGCTGACTGCTCTCATCAACGGCCACTACGATGTTGCATGGGAGCTCATAAAAGCCGGTGCCAACGTCAACCTCAACGACGACACCAACCGCTCACCACTTTATGCTGCCGTCGACTTCAACATCATGCCGGAATCGAACCGCCCTGCTCCGGATGTATTCGACAACACACACACCGCGTTCGAACTGATCGAGTTGCTGATTGCCAAAGGCGCGGATGTGAATGTACAGCTGAGCCAGGCAGCCCCCTATCGCCTGAAGCTTGATCGCGGCACCGACTCGATGCTAGTTGCCGGTACTACACCGTTCCTGCGCGCTGCAAAAAGTGCCGACATCGCGGTAATGAATATACTACTGCAGCACGGTGCCGACCCTACGCTCAGCACCAGCCAGGGAATTAATCCGCTGATGACAGCCGCCAACCAGGGCACGAAGGAGTCAGACACCACTGGGCGTTATAAAACCGAAGCGCAGATGATCGAAGCAATCAAGATCTGTCTTCAGCAGGGCCTCGACCTTAACGCCAAAGCCAAGGATGGTCGCACCGCCATTTTTGGCGCCGCCACTTTTGGTTTGAATGACGTGATCCAGTTTCTGCACGATGAAGGGGCAATCCTCGACTACAAGGACAACAAGGGCCTTTCGCCACTCGATGCCGCCATGGGCAAGGCTGGCGGTTTCGGTTTCGTCGGTAATGATGGTGTGTTGTGGGACGACACAGTGGCGCTGATTCAGGAACTGTTGTAACTCTTCAGCACAAGGAAACCTCCATGTTACGCAGCACAGAACGCTTTCTCACCACGCACGTTGGGAGCCTGCCGCGCAGCAAAGACCTGACTCTCATGATGTGGGCACGAGAAGACGGCGTGCCGGTCGACAAAGAAGCATTGCGCACACGTGTACAGCAGGAAGTGCGCGACATCGTCAAAAAGCAGATCGATATCGGCATTGATATAGTCAACGACGGCGAGGTCTCGAAGCCCAGTTATGCCACGTATATCAAGGACCGGCTGAATGGTTTCGGCGGTAGCGAAAACCGTTATGTATTCGATGACCTCGTCGACTTTCCTGACATCGCACGCCGCGTTGGTGAAGATCCCTCGCGCCAGCATCGCCATGCTCCGGGCTGTATCGGCCCGCTCAGCGTAAAAGACCTCAAAGGCCCGGAAGAAGACGTCGCGAACCTGCAGAACAGCGCAGGCAAGGACAATATGAAACGTGTGTTCATGAGCGCGGCTTCGCCTGGTGTTGCGTCGATCTTTTTCAAGAACGAGTATTACAAGTCGCACGAGGAATATGTGTTCGCACTCGCCGATGCCATGCGCGGTGAATATGAGACCATTGCACGCAGCGGCGCCACGCTGCAGATCGACTGCCCCGACCTTGCAATGGGCCGCCACATGAATTCTGCCGGCGTCACGCTGGAGGATTTCCGGCGCCGCGCCGCGCTGCACGTTGAAGCCTTGAATCACGCAGTAGCCAACATTCCTGAAGAACAGCTCCGTATGCATCTATGCTGGGGCAACTACGGTGGCCCGCACCATCACGACGTCAACTTTACCGACATCATCGACATCGTATTCAAGGCCAAACCACAAATGT
>CAIYIP010000262.1 GCA_903926285.1 uncultured Gammaproteobacteria bacterium | reverse complement strand
CGGGGGACCACTGGCCATCTTCCCAGATTGCAGAAAAGCGGTAATCGGTTTTGGTGTATTCGAAGCCCAGAGAGCTCCAATCGATATTTTTCTTTTCCAACGGTCTTCTCCAGCTGAAATGATACAGAAGGTTCTTGTGGATTTCTGAAGAGGCGATTTTCGGCGCAGAACAAAAAATTGGAACCCAGTTATTGAACAACCTGGATTCTGCTGTGCCAAGCGGATTGGTACTCAGAAACCCCGAATTGGGACGATTATACCCATAGGTTGCAAAATAGGACACCTGACTTGACCAATGTGGTTGATTTGTTAGCAATAGCCATATGTTGGGTGAAGCTTCGGGCGACAGCTATAACCTCTGGAGAACCAAAAGAGAGACGCTGGCGAATGGAACTTGGTAAAGGCCTTTTACCTGAAGATTCCGAGTCGCGCACCAGTAACCGCAAGCGGGCCCAGGCCCCGACCACAGATAAGGGTTGTGCAGCCGAGCACAATGCTGCGCGCTGTAAACGCTTGCTTCACCCATGTAGCTTACGTTCGCAACTGCCCGCCAAGAATGGTGGACATGCTGGAAATACCCGAGCATTTTCCGGCCATGCGAACGAGCCCCCTACACTTTCATGCAGAAGGCCTTTACCAAGTTCCATTCGGACACTGGCTTTAACATGCTGCTACTCTTACCATTCGAACTACAATTCAAATCAGAGTACCGCGCAACAAAATGTCCGAGTCACAAACTTATTCATTGATTGATATCGGCGCCAACCTCGGCCACGACAGTTTTGATCATGATCGTGAAGACATCATAATTCAGGCAAAAGCTGCAGGCCTTTCAGCCATCATTGTTACAGGCACAAGCGTGGCTAACAGTGAAAAGGCCGCCCAACTTGCTGCCCAACATCCCGGATATTTGTTCAGCACTGCGGGAGTCCATCCCCATGATGCAAGCGGATTTACCAGCGAGACACCTGGACAACTGCATGCTCTCGCGCAGCAAGCCCAGGTAGTCGCTATCGGTGAAACCGGCCTCGACTTCTATCGTGACTTCTCTCCTCATGCGGCACAGGAAAGTGCTTTTGCCGAACAACTAGCCCTGGCGGTAAAACTGCAGATGCCGGTGTTCCTGCACCAACGTGATGCACACGCCCGCTTTCTTCCCATGCTGAAGGAACAACGCGACGCATTGTGTCAGGGTGTGGTGCATTGTTTTACTGGCACGCGTGACGAATTACATGACTATCTTGATCTCGACATGTACATCGGTATCACTGGTTGGGTGTGTGATGAACGCCGCGGCCAGCATGTGCAGGAACTGCTGCAGGATATTCCACACAACAGGTTATTGCTGGAAACCGATGCTCCGTACCTGATGCCTCGAACCATCAGGCCCAAACCCGCGAGCCGCCGTAATGTTCCGGCAAATCTTGCCTGGGTGGTCGCGATGGTTGCGAGTTGTCTGCAACTGCCAGAAGCTAAAGTAGCTGACTTGAGTTGCCGTAACGCAATTGACTTGTTCAATTTATGAAGTTTGCTATATTCCCGCTTCAATGAAAAAACGAAATTTCCTTCAGGCACTACTTGCAACCGCCGGCATGACGCTTGTTGCCAGCCGTACTGTCCAAAATTCTTTAGATTCACCGCACCCCGCTCCGATCGAACTGGCGGCCGCTGGTCTCGAAGACATGCCCGCGAGTGTCGAGCAGGAAGAATTGCAACTGGTTGCGCTGCAGGAAAATGAACTCAATCCAGCCTATCGTCATATTGAACGCGAAGTAAAAATTAACCAGCTGACTGAAGCCAATGCCGAACAGGTGGTAACCGACTACCTGGATAAAATCCGGAACTTCGACGCCAACTTCAAGGGCGACATATTCATCACCGAAACCCAAAGGCAGCTATTAAAACCTACCCTTGCACGCATTGATCGAGTGCTGAACTACGTAGGATATGCCAATTTCAATCTACTAAGTTTCGATGAGATGCTATTTTTTGCGCGCAACTATCCTGGCATCGGTCCGTTCGAGAAAACCGAGATTGCGTTTCTGGAAGAGATTTTTTACGCAGATGCCACTAACTATGGTTTCTTCGGGGAAAAAGTAGCACCTGAAATCAATCACCGGATTGCCCAGCGCGATGTCGAAAAAATTGAATCCAGCGGCCACTACCTGCTGAAGGGCGAATCACTCACTCATTTTCTGCAGATACGCCAGGATGTCGGACCGGATCTGCTGTTGACCTCGGGCATACGCAACAACGTCAAACAGATGCATCTGTTTCTTGCCAAGGCGGTGCAGGCTGAAGGCAATCTGTCGCGCGCTTCACGCTCGCTTGCGCCTCCTGGCCACTCATTCCATTCAAGCGGTGATTTTGATGTGGGTAAGGCGGGTCTCGGCGAACTCAACTTTACCGCTGACTTTTCCCATACCGAAGAATTCATCCGCCTGATCCGGCTGGGTTATGTCGATATTCGCTACACGGACGACAACAAATTCGGCGTGCGCTACGAGCCCTGGCATATCAAGCTGGTGTGAATCGTCGGACTAATCTTCAGGAATAACAACTCGCAATAAAAGTTGTTATTTCTGTAACTCCAAAAGGCCACCCAAGTTCCTGCCATTCTCCTGCTGCAGTATAGGCACCGAGCACCGGAATCCTGATGCCGTATTTATGCATCAATTCGTCAGAAGTACTGATCTCTTCGAACTGTAACTGTTGTGTGTCCTTCAGCAATCCGTGCAGTAATGCTTCTGCCTGCTCGCAAAGATGACAGCCTGAAGTGGTGAATAAATAGAAGTAGGTGACGGTCACTTGTTGGCATCCTGCACTTGTTTGCAGGATGCAACGGCATCACGGATTAGCGGTGGACCCGCAAAAATAAAACCACTGTATAACTGCACCAATGTTGCTCCAGCCTTGAGTTTCGCCCCAGCATCATCGCCCTGCATGATGCCGCCAACACCGATTATCGGCATGGTGCCTTCCAACGCATTAGCTAACTGTATGAGCACAGAAGTTGCTGCTTCGGTCAACAGAGCACCGCTAAGGCCTCCTGCTTCACCTGCATGAGCTGAAGCTTCCACACCTTGGCGACTGAGCGTGGTATTGGTAGCTATCACGCCATCAAGTGCATACTTGCGCACGGACTGCGCAATGCTGATGATTTCGTCCGAGGTCAGATCAGGGGCTATTTTGAGCAACAGTGGTACTTGCCTCTGATGCAAGTCAGCCAAGATCTTCTGCTCAGCCTTGAGCGTTGCGAGCAACTGTTCCAGTTGCACACCAAATTGCAACGAACGCAGGCCCGGTGTATTGGGTGAAGACAAATTAACCACGACATAATCTGCATAGGGATAAACTTTTTGCAGGCAAAGCAAATAATCCTGTGCCGCATTCTCCACAGCCGTACTCAGGTTCTTGCCAATGTTCACGCCCACCACACCCTGATAACGACGGCTCTTTAGCTGCTCTACCAGATGATCCACACCCTTGTTGTTAAAGCCCATGCGATTGATGATTGCGCGTTCTTTACTCAACCGGAACAAGCGTGGTTGCGGATTGCCGGGCTGGGGCTTCGGGGTGATTGTCCCAACTTCAATAAAACCGAAACCCAGTGCACCAAGTGCATCAATATAGTCAGCATTTTTATCAAGCCCGGCCGCCAAGCCCACAGGATTGGTAAACTGCAGGCCAAATACAGCTAGCGGCAGTGCCTGCACTCTGGATCGCAACAAGCCAAGCAGCCCGAATTGATGCAAAAGCCGCAAGCCTTTCAAACCAAGGTCATGGGAAAGTTCTGCAGGTAACAAGAACAGCAACGAGCGGCCGAGCCAGAAAAAGAGTGAGGACAAGAAGATGCTTCCGGAGAGGTTAATAGACAGTGTCATGGACACAATTGCTCCACAATATAGTCATAGCCAGGCCCGCACTCAAGTGCCATTTTCATTACTGCAGCTTTCACTATAGAATCCCTGCCCCTGATCCACTGCTAATCCTGAACGCCACAATAAAAATATGTCCTCAGCACCAGTTGCTGATGCCTGAAATACAGCACCAAGAGACCCTTGTATGGCTTATCACGAAGTAATCTCCGAACTTAAAAACTGGCTCTCCCACCAAATCATAGGACAGGAAAAATTAATCGACCGCTTGCTCATAGCCCTGCTCGCTGACGGCCATCTGCTCGTAGAAGGAGCGCCAGGCCTTGCAAAAACCAAGGCGATCAAGAATCTTTCCACTGCCATCGAAGGCGACTTCCACCGTATCCAGTTCACACCCGACCTCCTGCCGAGTGACATAACCGGCACCGAGATTTATCGCCCCGAAGACGGCAGCTTCCGTTTTCAACCTGGACCTATCTTCCATAACCTCGTGCTTGCGGACGAGATAAATCGCGCTCCAGCCAAAGTTCAATCAGCGCTGCTTGAAGCGATGGCTGAACATCAGGTATCGGTAGGCCGACAGACCTTCAAGCTGCCGGAGTTGTTTCTCGTGATGGCAACACAAAACCCGATTGAGCAGGAAGGTACCTATCCCCTGCCTGAAGCGCAGCTCGACCGCTTCCTGATGCATGTGACAGTTGATTACCCCGCGATTGATTCTGAGCGCAAGATCCTGCATCTCGTGCGCAATGAAGCCCGCAAAGTGAACGTTGAACCGCCAAAACAAGTACCCCAGGTAGCGTTGTTCGCTGCGCGTCAGGAAGTATTGAACATCCACATGGCGGAAGCGGTGGAGGAATACATCTTGCAGCTTGTCATGGCGACACGTAATCCCGAAGTCTATAGCAAGCAACTTGCGTCCTGGATCGACTTTGGCGCGAGCCCCCGTGGCACCATTGCACTCGATTTATGTTCACGCGCGCATGCCTGGCTCAAGGGCAAGGATTTTGTGAGCCCCGAAGACGTCCATGAAGTTTTCCACGACGTACTGCGCCATCGCGTGCTGCTGAGTTTTGAAGCCGAGGCCTCCGGGGTTAATCCGGATAAAGTACTCGATACGATTCTGGAACTGGTGCCCGCCGCCTGAACATCACACAGCAAGGTTGAGTCGCGATGCCGCGCAAACGTCAGTTGAACATCGAACAGGAACAATACCGCTGCCGTGGCGCTTTTATTAATCTGAAGCAAATGCTCGACCAGCGGCACGTCGCGAAAAACCTGGAACTCGACTATCACTCCCGTACCCGCATCGGCATGGCCGGCACTCATATCTCGAAGATCAAGGGCCGCGGTGTGGACTTCGAAGAATTTCGCGCCTATCAGCCTGGCGATGACATCCGCAGTATCGACTGGCGCGTTACTGCCAGAGTGGGCCGCCCTTTCACCAAAGTATTCCGCGAAGAACGCGAACGTCCGGTCATCATCGGCGTAGATCAGAGCCGCAGCATGTTTTTTGGTTCGCAAGTTGCATTCAAGTCGGTAGTAGCGGCAGAAACCGCCGCGATTATTTGCTGGACCACTGTCGACAATGGCGACCGCGTTGGCGGTGTTGTGTTCGGTGATAACACCCAGGAGCTTGTGAAGCCGCGCCGCAGCAAACGCTCTGCTCTGCGTTTTCTGAATGCCTTGAGTGAATACAATCAGGAACTCGTGCAATCACATAAACAAACCCATAGCGCGGTAGAAGGCAATTATCTGCTGCAGGCCTTGCAGCAGATGTACCGAATTACCAAGCCCGGGTCGAATGTGTACCTGATCAGCGATTTCAGCCATTTTAACGATGAATGTTCGCGCCTGGTGCAGCAACTGGCGCTGCACAACAACATGACCTGTGTACTTATTTATGATGCACTGGAGGAAAATTTGCCGCGTCCTGGTGTCTATGGCATTACGGATGGGCAAGCGCGCAGTACGATAGATACTTTTACCCGCAGTGTGCGCGAGCATTATCACGAGGATTTTGACCAGCGTATCAAAACGCTTACCGATAACTTGACCAGAATTCAGGTGCACCTGATCAAGGTGCGCACTAACGAAGTCGTCATGGACCAACTGGAAACATGGAAGCAGAAGACCCACTAGCCCAACTCGCCGATATTCATTTACCGGGCGAAGTTCCGTTCTGGCCACCAGCGCCTGGCTGGTGGATGCTGGCTGGCGTGGTGTTGCTGAGTTTCGTCTTGATCGGCAGGTATTATTACTTGCAGG
>CAIYIP010000261.1 GCA_903926285.1 uncultured Gammaproteobacteria bacterium | reverse complement strand
CTCAAGGATTGCGGTACGCTTATGCAGGCGGATATCGGTGGGTTGCATGTGGCTGCAGGTTCCTTAAAGAATAAAACGGCTGAGATCTTCGTTGGCCGCGAGTGCGCCAAGATGACTATCGACAAATGCGCCGTCAATCACAAAGTGGGTGTTGCCGTTGGCAACCATTGCATCGGCGGCAAAGGAAATATCCTCGAGCAATTTTTCCATGACGGTATGCAAACGGCGCGCACCGATATTTTCTGTGCGCTCGTTTACATGCCATGCGATTTCGGAAAGCCGCTGAATACCGTCGGGTGTAAATTCGAGTTGCACGCCTTCTGTAGCCAGCAGTGCCTGATACTGTTTGCAAAGAGAAGCATCGGGTTCCGTAAGAATACGTTTGAAATCTTCAACGGTAAGTGCCGACAGCTCAACCCGAATTGGCAGGCGGCCCTGCAATTCGGGAATCAGGTCCGAAGGCTTGGCGAGATGAAATGCGCCGGACGCAATAAACAAAATGTGATCGGTTTTTACCGAGCCGAATTTGGTGCTGATGGTTGAGCCTTCGATCAACGGCAACAAGTCGCGCTGCACACCTTCGCGCGACACGCCGCCTGTGGAATTTTCGTTGCGGCTGGCGACCTTGTCGATTTCGTCGATGAATACAATGCCGGTTTGTTCAGTCAGCTCGATCGCTCGGGCTTTGAGGTCTTCTTCATTGATGAGTTTGCCGGACTCTTCGTCCTGCAGCGCCTTTAGCGCTGCCTTCACAGTCATGCGGCGCGTTTGTTTGCGGCCGTTGCCCAGCGTTGAAAACATGGTACTCAACTGGTTGGTCATGTCTTCCATGCCGGGCGGGGCGATGATTTCCATGCCGCTGACACGTTCGCTCACCTTGACTTCGATTTCCTTGTCGTTGAGTTGGCCTTCGCGCAGTTTCTTGCGAAACACCTGTCTGGTATCACTGTCCGTTGAAGTCGATGTACCGGGCACCAGAATATCGAGCACCTGGTCTTCGGCAGAATTGGCGGCCTGGACGCCGACCTTTTCGTATTCCTGCTCGCGCAGCATTTTTACTGCGACAAACACGAGGTCGCGAATGATGGAGTCAACGTCGCGGCCAACGTAGCCGACTTCCGTAAACTTGGTCGCTTCAACTTTGATAAATGGCGAGCCAGCCAGCTTGGCAAGCCTGCGCGCAATCTCGGTTTTGCCGACACCCGTAGGGCCGATCATCAGAATATTTTTTGGGGTGACTTCATTACGCAGGCTTTCGGGAAGTTGCATACGGCGCCAGCGATTGCGCAGCGCGATTGCTACCGCGCGCTTCGCAGCATCCTGGCCGACGATATGTTTATCAAGCTCGGCGGCAATTTCGCGGGGACTGAGAGTATTTCGCATAGGGTTTATAAAATTCAGAATGAGAGTTCTTCGATGGTTACGTTGTGGTTAGTGTACACACAGATGCTGCCAGCAATATGCAGGCTTTTTTCGACAATGGTGCGTGCATCAAGGTCAGTGTTGTCGAGCAGGGCTTTTGCTGCGGACTGCGCATAGGGGCCGCCGGAGCCGATGGCCATCAGGCTGTCTTCGGGTTCTACGACATCACCGTTGCCGGTGATGATCAGCGAAGCATCCTTGTCGGCGACCAGCAACATGGCTTCGAGCCGACGCAGTGCGCGTTCGGTGCGCCAGAGTTTGGCGAGTTCAACCGCGGCGCGTGTCAGCTTGCCGTGATGTTTTTCGAGTTGCTCTTCAAATTTTTCAAACAGCGTGAAGGCGTCCGCAGTGCCGCCGGCAAAACCAGCGAGAACCTGGTTGTGATAAAGACGGCGTACTTTGCGGGCGTTGCCTTTAAGAATTGTTGCGCCCTGACTGACCTGGCCGTCGCCGCCAATTACCACCTTGCCATTACGGCGTACCGAAACGATGGTGGTGCCGTGAAATTGTTCCATCTTTACTCCAGGGTGGGCTGCGGCGTTAAGGCTTGAGTTAATCTATGTTGAGGCAGAGAAACTGATTTCAAGGACAGGTTCGGGGTTTGCTGCTGATTTATAAGAGGTTCTCTTCTGTCTGGTGCCAGCTGATGACAGATATCAGGGGACAACCATCACCGCATATCCATCAGCGCACAACCAGCAGGATGGAATCTATGTTGAGGGTAGACAGCACATCGCGGGCGGATTCGGCTTTTTGGCGTCCATCCAGCGGACCCACCTGAACCCGGAACAGATTACGGCCCGAGACTACGCCCGGGACGATATTAACTGTCATGCCTTGCAGCATGATCTCGGCGCGGCGATTCTCGGCTTCTTCGCGATTCTGGAAAGATCCTGCCTGCAACAAGTAGCTGACCTGGTTGGCTTCGGCTGGGATAGCGGTAGGGTTTGTTGCCGCAGCTATTGGTGGGGTTGGAGCAGTGGATGTTGTTTCGGGCGGGGCAGGCGCTGGTTGGGCTACGGTAATTTCAGCTTTCTTGAGAATGTCGTAGAAGTCAAAATTAAATGCAGGAGGCTCTGTAGCAGGAGGATCCCCTGCCTGGGTTTGGGCAATTTCGACATTCTGGGTTTCGACGCGCAAAATCGAGAGATAACCAATGATGGCCAGAATTATTCCGGACAGCAGGCCCGAGAAATAGCAGCTCAAGTAATTTTTTTTGTCTTTTACGATAACCCGTGTTGCTGCGCGCGCTGACTTGCGCCGTTCAACTTCAACCCGGGGTTTACCTTGTTTGGCAAAATCTTGCGCCATAATGCTTCTGCTGTTGCCTGAAAAGTGACGGTATTATCCTGTAAACAGTACACTGCTCACAATGATAAGAAAATGCTGAAAATATTCTCTGGTTCATCTCTCACTAGAGCTTGTCCTGCTAGCTGAAATCGAGCGGATCAACATCCACGTACCAGCGTACACGGCGGCTTTGCGGCAGAACCTCAAGCGATGCAAGCAGCTGCTGGCCCATGCGTTGAAAGGTGGTGCGTTTGTTGGCCTGGAGTATCAGTTGCGCGCGGAACTTGCCGGCCTTTTTTCCGAGCGGGCTCGTCATGGGGCCGAAACATTGCAGGTCACGTGTACCAAGTTCTTGCGCTAGCGTACGCGCTTCATCCAGGAATTGCAGCGGTAATCCACGCTCGGCAGCTTCTGCGCCGATGAGCAGGAAATATACGAAAGGGGGAAGTCTGCCTGTGCGGCGTTGCTCGAGGAGTGTGCGCGCAAAAACGCCGTACCCTGAAGTGATCAATTGCTGCAACACGGGATGCTGCGGATGGTAGCTCTGGATCAGGACCTGGCCCGGTTCTTCACTGCGACCTGCGCGGCCCGCCACCTGAGTTAACAGTTGCCCGAGATTTTCCTGGCCGCGAAAGTCGGCACTGAATAAACCACTGTCAGCATCGAGTACTGCAACCAGCGACACGCGCGGAAAATGATGGCCCTTCGCCAACATCTGCGTGCCTACCAGAATGCAGGGAATGCCGCTGTTGATGGTTTCGATGTACTGGTCGAGACTGCCCTTGAGGCGGGTAGTGTCGCGGTCTATCCGAATGATCGGGTAGTCAGGGAATTCGTGCTGCAGCAGAGTTTCAGTGCGTTCGGTACCAAGACCAATTCCTGACAGGTTGGTGCTGCTGCAGCCCGGGCACTGTCGGGGCAGGGGTTTCTGGGCATCACAATGATGACAACGCAGACACGACGGTTGTTGGTGAAGCGTATAACTGCGTTCGCAGCGCGGGCATTCGGCAATCCAGCCGCAATCGCGGCAGAGTAGCAGTGGCGCAAAGCCGCGGCGGTTCAAAAACACCAGCACTTGGCGATTGTTGGTGAGTTGCTGGCGGATCTGTTGCAGCAAGGCGGGAGACAGGCCTTCGTTATTATTTTGTAGCCGCATATCGAGAATCTGCATCGCTGGCAGACTTGCCGAGCCGGCGCGCTCTGTGAGTTCTAGCAACTGATAACGTCCGCTCAAGGCGTTTTGCAAACTTTCCAGCGCGGGCGTGGCGGAACCCAGCACAATCGGAAACTTGCCGGTGTTGGCGCGATAGATGGCGACATCACGAGCGGAATAACGAAAGCCCTCCTGCTGTTTGTAGGACGAGTCGTGTTCTTCATCAATGATGATCAGGCCAAGGCGTGGCAGGGGAGTAAATACCGCGGAACGGGTGCCGATAATGATTGAGGCACTGCCATTGCGAGCTGCGAGCCAGCCATCCAGGCGCTGTTTGTCGCTCAGACCGGAATGAAAAGTTACCGTGGGAGCTTGGAAGCGCTGGCGGAAACGTTCGACGGTTTGCGGCGTCAAGCTTATTTCCGGAACCAGCACCATGACCTGTTTTCCTGCTGCTACTACTTCAGCAATCAACTGCAGATAGACTTCGGTCTTGCCACTACCAGTGACGCCTTCGAGTAAAAAACATTTATAGGTTTCAAGAGACAGACGGATTGCCTGTAATGCTGTGGCCTGTTGGTCATTGAGTTGCAGTGATTGTTGTTTGGTATCACGGTCGGGCGGGATGTTGTCTGCTTTTGCTGGCACTTGCATGACCAACTGTTTGGCAAGCAAGGCTTTGAGAGCGGGAACAGCGGACTTGCTGACCAGAGTGGTGAGCTCGGCGGTGTTCAGCGTGGAATAGGTGCGTAGATATTCCACTAGCTGTTTTTGTATTTGTGCCCTGCCCAGGGAGTCAGGATTCAGCTCGAGTCCCGATGCGCTCAGTTGCCAGGTCAATCTGGTTGGAGCATGCAGTGTTTTACCTTCGCGCACTGCCTTTGGCAGCGAGGTTTGCAAGGCCAGGCCGAGCGGAAACAGGTAGTAAGTACTAGCCCAGCGATGAAGTGCCAGGGTTGGTACATCCAGCAAGGGCTCGTCGTCCAGCACTTCTAGTACTGCTTTTATTTTGGGTGCGTCGAACGAGGTCTCGGTGCTCGTGCTGACTACAATGCCAATCAGGGTTTGTCTGCCAAACGGAACGCGAACCCGCGTGCCGGGCAGCGGCAGCGGCACATCGGCCGGGGGCAGGTAATCAAAACATTGGCGCACGCGCGACGGGATAGCGACCTGCAGATAAAACTGTGGAATTGCGGATTTTGCCAAAACAGGGAAGATACATTGTTGAGTGGAAGCGCTATGCGCAATAGTATAGCGAAGCTGTTTTTAATACCACGATGGGCGGTCCGCACCCTGATCGCGTTTACCCGGAGTACACATTTTCATGCAAGCCGAAACTACGTCCACCGTACCGCAAGAGCTTCTGCAGTTGCGGGCTTCTATCGACAGCATAGATGAAGAAATTCTATCAGCGCTGGCGCGTCGTTTTGAGATTACCAATAAAGTGGGTCAACTCAAGGCTAGTCATGGGCTCGAATCCGTTGATCCGGTGCGGGAGCAGGATAAGCTCGTCCGCTTAAGGCAGTCTGCAGAACAGAAGGGTTTGAATAGCCGGTTTGTCCATGAATTGTTCCAGCAGTTGTTCAATGAGGTGGTAAAAAACCATCGGAGTTTCCTGCAAAAACGCGATTCCAACCATTAATCCGGGGGGCTACTCCGGGCCAGTGGCAGGAAACGTAGCTTGTCAGAGGGCGGTCTTCTGGTAGAATGTGCGCTCTTTTTCCCTGCCATAAGGGCAGATCCGATGTTTCAAACATGGATATGGTGCTGGCCTCATGCGTGATGACCAGTGGCGATATCCCTTATGCTGTATACAAGAGTGCAGAGGTAGACCATGAAAGCTGATATCCATCCAAAATACGAAGACATTACCGTGACCTGTGGCTGTGGCAACGTGTTCAAGACCCGTTCCACACTGTCTGAAGAGTTGCGTGTAGACGTGTGTTCACAGTGCCACCCCTTCTTTACCGGCAAGCAGAAAGTGCTGGATACCGGTGGTCGCGTTGATAAATTCAACAAACGTTTCGGTCAGCGCAAGATCTAATAGGTTCCAAACCAGATTTTTATACCTGAGTCTTCTGGTAATAATACAAGCCGGAAAGCAGTTGTTAGTGGAAAGCGGCTTTGAAACTTTAAACACAAAAAAACCGGGCACTTGACCCGGTTTTTTTGTGACCTGTAAAAAATCAGAAGAGTGATTCAGCAGCTTCGCTGGAATTGTTCACGCGCGAACCGGGGGCTGCGCCATTGCCGTAGGTTGGCACATCCTCTTCCCGGAATATTTCAAAGATTGCCCCGGGCTCATCGGGACGAGCGAGCAGGCCTGTCTCCCGGTTAATCCTCACAGTCACCAGACCATCAGGCTGTTGCATGGTAACTTCAGGAGTTCCTTCCAAGGCCTTCTTCATGAATTCAACCCAGATCGGAATTGAAACAGTTGAGGCCTGTTCGGCGTTGCCAAGACCCTGGGGCTGGTCATAACCAACATATACTGTTGTCACAATGTTGCCATTAAAGCCTGAAAACCAGAGATCGTTGGAGTCATTGGTTGTGCCGGTTTTGCCTGCCAGATCCTGGCGGTTTATGGCCCTGAGAACGGGGCGGCCACTGCCTTCGGTCAATACGGAACGCAGGATGGTATTCATGATGTAGGTAACGCGTTCATCAATCACGCGTGGCGCCACAGGAAGAAGCTCGGCAGCGGTGCCAGCATCGTTAGTCTGAATTGATTGCGCCTCGGCACTGCAATTTTTGCAAACTGTTATCGGTGTAGCCCGAAAAACTTCTCCATCGTTGAAGTTCACTATGCGGTCAATGACGTAGGGTTCGACCTTGTAACCGCCATTGGCAAAAACGGCATAACCGGTCACAACTTCAAGTGGCAACACTGCATGCGAGCCAATCGCTACGGTCAGGTCGTTGCGCGGGAATTCTTCCTGACGAAAACCAAAGCGCGCTGCATAAGGCAGCACTACATCTTCACCAAGCGCATCATAAAGCCGCAGAGAGACCAGATTCTTGGACTGCGTCAGCGCATATTTAAGTCTGATTGGTCCTAGGAATTCGCCGCCATAATTTTCCGGACGATAATCGCTGCGCGCGAGTGGCGCATCATTGATAAGGGTGGCTGCCGTGTAGCCATTATCCAGGGCAGCAGTATAGAGAAACGGCTTGAAGTTTGATCCGGGCTGGCGCACTGCCTGGGTAATGCGATTGAAGCTGCTGGTATAAAAATCATAACCCCCTGAAAGCGCCAGAATGGCGCCATTATTTGGGTCAAGTGAAACAAGCCCGCCGTTGACGTCTGGAACCTGTCCCAGCACCCATCTGCCGTCAGAGTTCAGTCTCACCCTTAATAGATCACCTGGCTCTGCTATTTCTGCTGCTGTACGCGGTGAAGACCCCCAGGCGCTGGGGTTGATAAAACGTTTCGCCCAGCGTAGCCCTTCCCAGTCGATGGTTATCAATTCTCCGGTTTTCAGCAGTACGGTGATGGAGCGTTCTGCAACCGATTGCACAAATGCCGGCACTTGTGAGGCTATGGTGGGTGTATTGCGCAGTATTTCGAGCCAAGCTGTTGTGCTGAGGTCCGGAGCGGGGCTCATGTGGTTTTCGCGGCCACGAAAACCATGGTTGCGATCATAATTTTCGAGACCGTTTACCAGCGCCTTATCGGCAGCTATCTGCATCTGGCTGTCGACAGTGGTATAGACTTCAAAACCATCGGTTAGTGCAAGATCGCCATAACGCTCAACCATTTCCAGTCGGACCATTTCAGCAATAAACGCTGCGTCCAGATCGGGTTGGCGGCCATAACGATCTGCGGTCTCCTGGCTGTTAAGTGCTGTCTCGTAGGCCAACTGGTCAATCATGTCCTGGTCGATCATGCGGCGAAGTACCCTGGCCCGTTCTGTTTTGGCGCGTTCAGGCGATTGCAATGGATTGTAGGAGTTGGGGCGGGGCATGATCCCTATGAGGGTGGCAATTTCGGCCAAGGAAAGGTCCTGTACCTCCTTGTCATAATACTGTCTTGATGCCGCGGATATGCCATAGGCCGAGATGCCAAAAAAAGTCCTGTTCAGGTAAAGCTCGATGATTTGATCCTTGGATAGCTCCCTTTCCATTTTGAGGGCCAACAGGATCTCCTTGAATTTTCGTGAATAAGGCGACTCTCCCTCGAAAAAAAAGTTTTTCGTCACCTGCATGGTGATTGTGCTGCCTCCACCCCAGTCCTGGAACGTCAGAATCCCAACTACGGATCGCAGAAGGCCGAGTAGGTCCACGCCATTATGATTATAGAATCGCTTGTCTTCGCTGGATATTAGGGCTTTGGTAACAAGAGGGGGGATGTCGTCATACTGCAAGGGGTTGCTGCGTCGGCTACCGAATTCGGCCAATAACTTACCGTCGCGGGTAAAAATTCGCAGCGGATTTTCCAGACGAATGTTGGTATAGGATTCCTTGCTGGGCAGTTTGGGAGACAGATACAGGAACAGGCTCGTTGAAAGCAGAACACCAGAGCAAAGGCTGACCAGCGCAGTCCAGACTAAAAATTGGGCGATTCGTGGCACCAGTTTCACAGTGTTTGCTTCATGAAAAACAACAAGTTTATATTGTACTTGGGAACAGAGGCTTCTTCCATGATGGTAACCGTGGTCAACAATCGTTATTGATGGAAAATACGAACGAGTTCAAATCTTGAACATCAAAACCGTTATATATTACGAGCATAGAAGAGCGCGTTAACAGCTGATGGCGATCCGTAATGAAAGTTTGTGCTACTACTTTTTCTATAAAACTTTACAGGTTATTAAAGTAGTTTGTGGAAAGCATCACATAATTTCTTGAAATTAGTGGTTAAATTGATTAACGTGCCAACTGTCTAAAATGCGGCACAAAATTGCATTTCAGGCGCGGTATTTAGCCCGATTAATTCTTGATTTGATGATGAAATATCGCCTCAAAGGTAGAAGACTGGCCTGAAGGTTGTCCTTAGGGCAATTAATTGTGGAGTGTGGCTTTGCTCGACTTTCTCAAGAAAAAATCAACCAGCCTCCTTGGCATAGACATCGGTTCCAGCTCTGTGAAATTGTTGGAATTATCCAAACAGGGAGACGGATATAAAGTTGAGCATTATGCAGTTCGCCCCCTTCCTGAAGGCGCTGTTGTTGAAAAAAATATAGCTAATCTTGAAGCGGTTGGCGAAGAAATATTAAAGCTTGCCACGCTTACCAAAACAGGCTCCAGCCATGTGGCGGTTGCTGTTCCCGGGTCCGCAGTCATAACCAAAACCATAGAAATGAGCGCGGACCTGAGTGATTCCGAAATGGAAAACCAGATCGCTGTTGAAGCAGACCAGTACATCCCCTATCCGCTTGATGAAGTAGCCATAGATTTCGAAAGACAACAATTATCCGCAAAAAATGAGGGTATGGTTGAAGTGCTGCTTGCCGCTTGCAAAAAAGAAAATGTAGACATGCGCGTAGATGCTTTGGATATTGGCGGCTTCAATACCGAGGTTGTTGATATTGAAGCCTACGCCATAGAGCGGGCCTTCAGATTGCTTTGTGACCAGATGGATCTCTCAAGTGCAGGGATTGTGGCTATCATGGATGTAGGTGCCACGATGACTACTATATATGTGCTTAGGAATGGTGTTTCAATTTATACAAGGGAACAGATCTTTGGCGGAGCGCGGTTGTCGAACTCAATACAAAGCCAGTATGGCTTGTCTTCAGCAGAAGCCGAGGCGGCAATTATAAGCGGAGAATTGCCGCCTAGTTATGAGGCTGAGGTTCTGGAGCCTTTTAAGCAAGAACTTACCGAACAACTGAGTCGATCCCTGCAATTTTTCTTTTCCTCAAGCCAATATAATGATGTTGATATGATTGTCCTTGCTGGAGGCGCCGCTTCAACCAAAGGCCTGGCATCTACAATGCAGGAAGCCTTATCCACGCGAACAGTGGTAGCTAATCCTTTTGCCAAAATGAACATCAGCAGCAAGGTTAACAAGGCGCAGCTCAAAAATGATGCAGCTTCTCTCATGATGGCGTGTGGTCTGGCCTTGGCTCCCCGAGGGTTTATCAATGGCTAATATAAACCTGTTGCCTTGGCGTGAGCGCAGAAGGGAAGTACGCAAGAAGCAATTCCTCGCTACGCTCGTTGTTACAGTAATTGCTGCAGCGATCATTCTTTTGCTGGGCGATCGCATAGAGAGAAGCAGCATCAGCAACCAAAATGCGCGCAATGAAATTTTGCGAGAGCAGATTGTTGTACTAAACAAGGAAATTGAAGAAATTCGCCAGTTGCGCGAACAAAAGGCTGATCTGACTGAGCGAATGACTGTTATTCAAAATTTGCAGGGAACACGGCCTGTGATTGTCCGTTTGTTTGATGAATTAGTCAGGACGCTTCCGGAAGGTGTTTATTACAATACGGTCACCAGAACAAACGATGTTGTTTCTTTGCAAGGTGTAGCCGAGTCCAACAATCTCGTTTCTGCTCTCATGCGCAGCCTGGATGATTCGGAATGGTTCGCGGATCCGGGCCTTCGTCAGGTAAATGCGTTGCCAGGCGCTGTCAATGCCGCTGGCGCCCAGGACTCAGGCCAAAACCAGTTTGATCTGACGGTCAAAGTAACAACTCCTGCTCAAGTTGCTGCCGCAGCACAAGGAGCTGCGCAATGATGCAAACTGTTAAAACCAATTTATCTGCCTCAGTTAATGAGCTGAAGACTTTTGACTGGAACAATTTAAGTGATCCGACTTCGATAGGCATGTGGCCTGTGCCCGTCAAGACTCTGATTGCCACCCTGATTTTTGTCGCTTGTCTGGGCGCTGGATATTGGTTTCACATTAAAACCCTGCAGGTGGAATTTGAGAGAGTAACTGCGGAGGAAGTGGGTCTTAGAGCTGATTTTGAATCTAAGGCGCTCCTGGCATCCAATCTCGAAGCCTACCGTGCCCAGATGATTGAAATGGAAGAGATATTTGGGGATTTGCTGAGTCAGCTGCCAGGAAAAACTGAAGTGCCTGGCTTGTTGGAAGATATCACCTTCACAGGTTTGGGAAGTGGTCTTGAGTTTTCGGTAATCCAGCTACAGAACGAAGTCGCGCGGGAGTTCTATGTTGAATTGCCTATCAATATTTCTGTAGTTGGCAGTTTTCACGACTTTGGTGCTTTTGTTAGTGGCGTTGCTAGTTTGTCACGCATCGTTACCTTGCATGATTTTACTATTAATGCTGATGTAAATCGGGCAGAACTCAACATGCAAATTACCGCAAAAACTTATCGCTATAACACTGGTGAGGAAGATGCGGCTCAGGCTGGCAGATAACCGATGAAAGTATTCGCAGCTATATTAAGGATTATTTTGGGCGTCGGCTTGGTGCTTGGGCTGTCCTCGTGCTCCAACAGATCGGAGATGTTGGAGCTGCAGAATTATGTGCAGGCAGAGATGGATCGCCCTCCAAGTGCCATTGATCCGCTGCCAGTTTTTGTTGTCTATGAGGCTTTCACCTACAGCGCAGCAAATTTGCGTGGTCCATTTGATATTCCGGTTGAAATTTCGGATGAGTTTAGAAACCAGCAGGCGAGAGAAGTAAAGCCCGATGAATCAAGGCCTAAGGAATATCTGGAGAGCTTCGCAATAGGTAATCTGATTATGGTTGGCGTTATAAAACGCGCCGGTGAGGTATGGGCCTTGATAAGGGACGAGACCAATAACATCAATCGCGTCACGGTGGGTAACTACATGGGGCGCAATCATGGTCGTATTTCTGCTATTTCCGATACCCAGATTGATGTGGTGGAAATAGTGCCTATTGGAGATGGTGGATGGCTGGAAAGGCCGCAAAGCATTTTGCTGCAAGAATAAGATGGTGACTGTTTATCAGGGCATTTATGCTGCAAAAAATCAGACATATAATTTTTTTAATATCACAAATTTTGGCTATGACCAAAACCAGGATTTGTATCAATGCAGAATATAATTTTGGTCGATATGACCTTTGCAGGAGCATTGCAATGATGTTTGCACGCATTAAGAATATCGGATTGCACCTCACGCTGATGCTTGGTGGAATTGCAGCCGTAATTTCCACGTCTGCATTTGCCCAGGCCACTTTGCAAGAGATCGAATTTGTTTCCCTGCCCGATTCCCGTTTTGATATTGAGCTCACTTTCAGCTCAGCGCCACCTGTGCCTGAGGTTTTTGTAATCGATGATCCGGCCCGGCTCACCATGGATTTTGTCGGTGTGACCAGTCAGCTGACAGAAAGACGCTATCCACTCACTTACGCTTCTGCAGACAGTGTCTTGATTCTGGAAGCGCAGGGTCGAACCCGCATGGTGGTTAACCTGGCCAATCCGACTGCCTATACGACGAGAGTGCAAGGCAATGTGATGTTTGTGACGGTTGGCGATGAAGCTGCTTCCGCTGCTACAGGCGTGCTCTCCGCTGCGCAACCTTCTCCTACCGGAAATTTCGTGACTCCGTTGGTTACCGAAAACGATATTGCCGGAGTGGACTTCCGTAGAGGGGAAGGCAACGGGGGGCAAATCATCATAGATCTGGCGCGAGACGGGCTCAATCCCAACGTTCGCCAGAATGGAACGCAGCTTGAGGTAGAGTTTACCAATGCGGCAATTGCTGTAGACCAGCAGATGCGTCTGGATGTGGTTGATTTTGCAACGCCGGTGCAATCAGTAGCGATGTACAACGATGATAATCGTGTAATGGTCGTGGCGGACGTGAGTGGTGAATATGAATATGTTGCTGTTCAGAACCCTGGCCAGTATGTCATTAACGTCATTCCTGTTGCAGCAGCCGTGTCTGCAACGACCGACCCTGCTGCCGCTTTTTCCGGTGAAAGAATATCGCTGAATTTCCAGGATATCGAAGTTCGCGCGCTTCTGCAGATACTGGCGGATTTCAACGATTTCAGTTTAGTTGTGGGCGACAATGTCTCAGGCAACATTACCATGCGTCTTGATAATGTTCCTTGGGACCAGGCGCTTGATCTGGTTCTGCGGTCTCGCGGTCTCGATCAGCGTCTGGTAGGAAATGTGCTGTATGTTGCTCCGGCTGCGGAAATCGCAGCTGCAGAATTGCAGGAGTTGCAATCCACCCAGCAGACAGAAGAATTGGCGCCGCTGATAACAGAGTACATCGAAGTAAACTACGCTATTGCGGCTGACATACTTGCTTTGCTGCAGGGTGAGAATGGCAATATCCTGACTGATCGTGGTAGTGCTGCGGTTGATGCTCGAACCAACACTTTAATCGTCCAGGATATTGAAAGCGTTATAGATGATATCAAAGCATTATTAGAACAGCTGGATGTGCCGGTAAGACAAGTCTTGATTGAAGCTCGTATTGTTAATGCTTCTACAACTTTCAACAAAGGTCTTGGTATCAGGTGGGGTGGGGGGCAGACTTTCCCCGGGGCAGGCGATCAATTTACGATAACGGGAGACCAGCTCAGCAACGTTGCTCTTGGAAAGGATCTCACGGATATTGCTGCAGGTGGAGCTGGGCCAGCTACTGTTAATTTCCCGCAAGCCCTTGTTGTTGATATGGGTGTAACGAATCCAACATCCACATTTGCCATAGGATATGCAGGCAACAGTGGCTTGTTGCAATTAGAGCTATCTGCGCTTGAGGCAAGTGGCAATGGTGAAGTTATAGCGCAGCCCAAGGTCACGACCCAGGATCAGCAAGTAGCAACTATCTCTTCCGGTTTACAAATTCCCTACCAAGCCCAGGCTGGTGGTACTGCGGGTGGCTCGACGACAGAGTTTATAACCGCAGCATTGTCTCTGCAGGTGACACCGCAAATAACGCCAGATGGAAGAATAATCATGATTCTTGATATCCATCAGGACTCTGTTGTTGCTGGCTCTGGCGCCGTGCCTGCAATCGCGACGAATATCGTTACCACGAGAGTTCTTGTTAATGATGGGGACACAATTGTTCTGGGTGGAGTATTCAGGGATGAGGTGACAACCAACGTGTCTAAAACTCCAGTTCTGGGCGACTTACCTTATGTAGGTAATCTTTTTAAGCGCACAGAGGATTCTCAAACTAAAACCGAGCTGCTAATTTTCATCACACCTTCCATAATTAATGATCTTTTGTAGGTATTTTGCAGTTACACTTCTGTTAGTCCAGAGCCAACAATTTCTGGCTGAGTTGTCCTGTTAGAAAAGTTTGGTGTGATTAGCAATGCAAAAACCCCTGAATAATATTTATTTGATAGGCCCCATGGGCGCTGGAAAAACCACAATCGGAAGATTGCTGGCTGAGGAATTGAATAAACAATTTCTTGATTCGGATCTGGTGATTGAGGAAAGAGCTGGAGCAGATATCTCCTGGATTTTTGATGTTGAAGGAGAGGCAGGCTTCAGGGTCAGGGAAAAAAATGTCATTAAGGAGCTCACTACTCTGGACAACATCGTGTTGGCAACGGGCGGTGGTGCGATTCTGGCAGAAGAAAATCGCAAGCATCTTCGCCGTGGAGGTACTGTTGTCTACCTCATGGCGACAATAACCCAGCAAGTAGAGCGTACTCGGCGTGACCAGAAGCGTCCCTTGCTGCAAAATACGCCGGATCCACGTAGCAAATTAACAGCTTTGATGGAGATAAGGGATCCGCTCTATCGTGAAGTTGCTGACTATGTCGTAATGACAAGTCGCCGCAGTCCTAAAGCGGTTTGCACTGAAATCATCCAAATGATCAACAATTCCGCAAGCAGTGGATCGTCGAATGCCTGACCAAATGGAAACATTGACGGTCAATCTGGGCGACAGAAGTTATCCCATTTATATTGGGCATGGCCTCCTTACACAGCGCGAATTGATTCGACCCCACCTTAAAAGTCGCCAAGTGTGCATAGTAACCAATGAGACTATTGCGCCCCTCTATCTGGACAGGCTGAAATCCAGCCTCTCCGATCTCCAGGTTCAGGCTGTAATTTTGCCAGATGGCGAAAAATACAAAACTCTCGAAACTGTTGGGATGATTTATGACAGTTTGCTTGCACAGAATTTTTCGCGCTCAAGTACTCTTATTGCCTTGGGCGGCGGCGTAATCGGTGACATGACTGGTTTTGCCGCTGCGACTTATCAGCGGGGAGTGAACTACATCCAGATTCCTACAACCTTGCTTGCTCAGGTTGATTCCTCTGTCGGTGGTAAAACCGGCGTAAACCGTCCCTTGGGCAAAAATATGGTTGGCGCCTTCTATCAGCCTCAGTGTGTCCTCGCGGATATCGCAACACTGGATACTCTTGCCGAGCGTGAATTAAAGGCGGGATTGGCTGAGGTGATCAAATACGGTTTGATTAATAATGCCGATTTCTACACATGGATAGAACAAAACCTGGCGTTATTACTTTCGCGCGATGGTGGCGCACTCAAACACGCCATACTGGTCAGCTGTGCAGAAAAAGCCAAAATAGTTGCCAGTGATGAAAGAGAAGAGGGAATCAGGGCGATTCTGAATTTAGGTCATACCTTCGGTCATGCCATAGAAACGGCTACTGGATACGGCAGTTGGTTGCATGGTGAGGCGGTAGCAACGGGTATGGTAATGGCTGCAGACTTATCGTGGCGCCTTGGTATGTTGAAAAAAGAAGAGGCGGGAAAAATAAAAAAACTAATTACTGCTGCGGGCTTACCTGTTGCTCCTCCCAATGATATTGACGTGCCAACTTTTCTCAATCTCATGGGTAAAGATAAAAAAGCTGAGCAGGGCAAAATTAAATTCATTCTTCTTGAGGCGATTGGAAGAGCCAGAATAGAGGCTAATGTGGATTTGGACTTATTGAGTTCCTCCTTGCGAGCAGGGTCAGACTTGGCCCAATAACAATCTGATTCTTTGGAAACTAACGCTTAGTTCCCGTTCCAAAGCGCTCCAATCCGGGGGCGCACTCTGCACAAAATCCTACTCTGTTGGGGCAATGCTTTGCTTGCTCGATGTGGTTTCATATTCGCGTGTTCCCATTAAAATTATATAAATCAATTTGTTGGGATGTTTTAAGGAGGGGCAAGAGGCTATATCCATATGCCAACACAGCCGACACCTCGCAGCCGGGCCCCGTCCGCACCAATTACCTGATTCAGTATGGTGAGTCATTGGCTGGTGACGTGGAAGTGATTGAATACTTTACTGAGGTTGACGTTCCTGTAACTGATACTTTTGGAGTGGTTGGTGCCATACGTCGTTCTGAATACACAAACACGGGTGGCGCGGGTACTGGCCGAGCGCAAGGTCAATCCTTTGATTATTGCATCACCACATGGAAGGTGAAGGCCAATTGGGATGCTACAGATTGGTTAACCCTGGGTTTCGTTCTGAAGTGCAGGGTCGTTGGGTAAAAGAAGCTGATATCTATGCAGACCGCGTCGGACTGCGCGTAACCTTCTAGTCGATTCCTTGGAGGCAAGAACAAAAAAGGCCGCATCCTCGATGTGGCCTTTTTTTATGCGACAATGCTTATAAAGCTCAGGTCATCATCTTGTCCGTGGCTTAAAAGCAGGCCATCAGGAAATATGGCAATTACATTGCCTCATTTTTTATGGTTGTGTAAAATGCCCAGCCCCTTTGCGAAAATCAGGTAATAGAGTTCCTGATTGCATCTCCACCAAGCTGTACGTACACATTATTTACACACATTAGAGAAGGTATATGAGGACGGGTCTGTATCATCCAGATGAGTTCAGGGATAACTGTGGTTTTGGCCTGGTAGCTCATATTCAGGGCAAGCCCAGTCACTCACTGTTGCTTTCCGCCATTAGCTCGCTGACTTGCATGACACACCGCGGCGGTATCGCTGCTGATGGTGTAACAGGCGATGGTTGTGGCCTGTTAATGCAAAAACCTGATTCGTTCCTGCGTGCTGTTGCCAAAGACCTGTTCAAGTGTGCGCTGGCAGAAAATTACGGCATTGGCATGATCTTCCTGAGTCAGGATCAAGGCAAGGCAGCACATGCAAGAAGTGTCCTCGAAGCGGAGTTGCAGGCGCAAGGTCTAAAAATAGTCGGTTGGCGCATAGTGCCAGTTGATCCTTCTGTGTGCGGTCGTATGGCGCGCGAAAACATGCCAGCGATTGAGCAAATATTCATCGATGCGCCAGGGCTAGACAAAAAAGACCTCGCCGTAAAACTCTACGTGGCAAGGCGCAAGGCAGAGAATCTGCTTGCTGCCGATACTGATTTCTATGTGTCGAGCATGTCGCACAATGTGTTGTCATATAAAGGTTTGATGATGCCGGCGGATCTGCCAGCGTTTTATCTTGATCTTAACAATCCTGCGCTTGAAGTTGCGATGTGTACTTTCCATCAGCGCTTCTCCACCAATACATTGCCCAAGTGGCCAATGGCCCAGCCTTTCCGAATGCTTGCGCACAATGGCGAAATCAATACGATCCAGGGTAACCGCAACTGGGCTGTGGCGCGTATCAACAAATTCCGGTCCAAAGCAATTCCGAATATTGAAGAAATTGCGCCTGTCGTAAATTTCACAGGTTCCGATTCATCGTCCATGGACAATATGCTGGAGCTGCTCGTCACCAGCGGCATGGATTTGTATCAGGCAATCCGGCTGATCATGCCGCCAAGCTGGCAGAACATGGAAGACATGGATTCTGACCTGCGCAGTTTCTATACCTATAACTCGTTGCACATGGAGGCATGGGATGGTCCTGCCGGCGTCGTGCTGACGGATGGCCGTTATGCGGTTTGCGTGCTGGATAAAAATGGCTTGCGGCCGTCACGCTGGGTGATTACCAAAGATGGTTGCATCACCGCGGCTTCGGAAATTGGCGTGAATGCCTACAATCCTGAAGATGTCGTTGCGAAAGGCCGCGTAGGTCCTGGCCAGATGCTGGTTATAGATACACAGGAAGGCAAAATCCTGCATTCCGAGGATGTAGCCAATTACCTGAAAGGGCGTCAGCCATATGCACAATGGATCAAAGCCAAGGCCAGTTTCGTAGAGTCTACGCTGGCCGAAGAAATGCCGACCTTGCAACCTCTCACCATGAAAGAGTGTGAAGTGCACATGAAAATGTTCCAGGTCACGTATGAAGAAACGGATCAGGTAATGCGCCCCCTCGCAGAAAGTGGAGCTGAAGGTACCGGTTCGATGGGCGACGATACTCCCATGGCTGTCCTGTCACGCCAGGTACGCCCGCTGTACGACTATTTCCGCCAGCAGTTTGCGCAGGTAACCAACCCGCCGATTGATTCGCTGCGTGAAAGCATCGTCATGTCGCTCGAAACCCGTATGGGCCGGGAGTTGAACATCTTTGAAGAAACGGCTGAGCACGCAGACCGTATCATTCTGCATTCACCGCTACTTTCCGCCGAGAAGTTTTATATTCTGCAGCATATGAATCGTCCTGGTTATGATTCTGCTCATATCAGTCTTGAGTACGATCCAGCACTGGGCTTGAAACAGGCAATTGTTGGTGTTGTCGCCAAAGCCGAAGCTGAGGCCCGTGACGGCAAACTGCTGCTGTTTATTTCCGAGCGTATGCCTGCCAAAGGCAAACTGGTCATCAACGCACTGTTGGCGACGGCGGCAATACATAAGCATTTGAGCTTAATTGGTTTGCGCTGCGATACCAATTTGGTGATAGAGACTGCCAGTGCGCGCGATCCGCACCAGATTGCCTGCCTGGTCGCCTATGGCGCCACCGCTGTCTATCCATATCTCAGCTACGACGTGATTGATCGCATGATTGCTACCGGTATGTTGCATATGGGCGCGCTGGAGGCGCATAAAAATTATCGCAAAGGTATCAATAAAGGCCTGCTGAAAATTTTGTCCAAGATGGGCATCAGTACGATCAGTTCTTATCGTGGTGCCCAGCTTTTCGAAATCGTCGGGCTTGCCAAGGAAGTCACTAATCTGTGTTTCCCGGATTCCTTAAGCCGCATCAATGGTGCGACATTCGCGCACCTGCAAAATGATCAGGACGCGTTGGTTCGCGACGCCTGGCTGCCACGCAAAAAAATTAGCCAGGGTGGTTTGTTGAAATTTATTCACGGCGGCGAATACCACATGATCAACCCTGATGTGGTCGCAACTATTCAGGATGCCGTGCGTAGCGGCGATTATGAGGATTATCGTCGTTTCGCTCACTTGGTAGATAACCGGCCAGTTTCCGCCCTGCGCGATTTGTTGGGCTTACGAGACGATGTTGCACCCATTGAGCTCAGTGAAGTAGAGCCGATCGAGAAAATTCTCAAACGCTTTGATTCAGCTGGAATGTCCTTGGGCGCACTTTCACCCGAAGCCCATGAAGCCTTAGCGCAGGGTATGAATCGCCTCGGCGGCCGTTCCAATTCAGGCGAAGGTGGTGAAGATCCTGCGCGTTTTGGCACCGACAAAGTTTCCAAGATCAAACAGATCGCGTCCGGACGTTTTGGCGTGACGCCGCATTATCTGGTAAATGCTGAAGTCTTGCAGATCAAAATAGCACAGGGTGCAAAACCTGGCGAAGGCGGCCAATTGCCTGGTGGTAAGGTGAATGAACTGATTGCGCGCCTGCGCTATTCAGTCCCGGGTGTAACCTTGATTTCGCCGCCGCCGCATCACGATATTTATTCCATTGAAGATCTGGCGCAGTTGATCTTCGATCTCAAGCAGGTCAATCCGCAGGCCATGGTGTCAGTAAAGCTGGTATCCGGTCCGGGCGTAGGAACTATCGCTGCAGGCGTCGCCAAAGCTTATGCAGATCTGATTACGATCTCCGGCCACGATGGCGGTACGGGTGCAAGCCCGCTAACGTCTATCCGCTACGCCGGAACGCCATGGGAGTTGGGACTTTCGGAAGTGCAACAGGCGCTGCGCGCCAACGACTTGCGCGGCCGTATCCGCTTGCAGGCCGATGGTGGTTTGAAAACCGGCCTTGATGTTATCAAGGCAGCAATTCTGGGCGCGGAAAGTTTTGGCTTTGGCACTATTCCAATGGTGGCGTTGGGTTGCAAATACCTGCGCATTTGCCACCTTAATAACTGTGCAACCGGCGTTGCCACACAGAACAAGGAACTGCGCGATGATCATTTCATCGGTCAGGCTGAAATGGTCATGAATTACTTCCGTTTCGTCGCACAAGACACGCGGCAGTGGCTGGCTAAGCTGGGTATTAGCAGGCTGGTTGATTTGGTAGGACGCACAGATCTGATGGTCTGCTTGCCTGGCGAGACCGAAAAGCAGGCTAATCTGGATTTATCGCGCTTGCTGAACAATGACCATATTGCAGCGGACAAGGATCAATATTGCCAGGTGACATCCAATCCGCCGCAAGACAAGGGCGAACTTGCTGAGCTAATGGTGAAAGATGTATTGCCAGCAATCGAACTCAAGAGTGGCGGTATTTTTAACTACAAGGTTAAAAACTTTAACCGCTCGATTGGTGCGCGCTTGTCTGGCGAGATTGCTCGTCGTCACGGCAACCTTGGGATGGAAGATGCTCCAATCAACATCCGCCTCTCCGGTTCCATCGGGCAAAGCTGGGGTGTGTGGAATGCTGGCGGACTGCACATGCACCTGGTTGGTGAAGCCAATGACTACGTAGGCAAAGGCATGGCAGGCGGCAAGCTTGTTGTGGTGCCACCACCGGGAAGCAGCTTCCTTACGCAAAACACCTCGATCATTGGTAACACCTGTCTTTACGGTGCAACCGGAGGTAAATTATTTGCTTCTGGCACCGCTGGCGAGCGTTTTGGTGTGCGCAATTCCGGCGCTCATGCGGTAGTCGAAGGCGCTGGAGATCATTGCTGCGAATATATGACCGGCGGACTGATTACAGTATTGGGCGCCACGGGTTATAACTTTGGCGCAGGTATGACTGGTGGCTTCGCTTATGTTCTCGACCTCAACAAGGACTTCGTCGACAAATACAACCATGAGCTTGTCGAAGTCCACCGTATTCGCAACGAAGGTATGGAAGAATATCGCAACCATTTGCGCGGTGTGATTGAAGAGTTTGTTGAAGAAACAGGTAGCGCCTGGGGCAAGCAGATACTCGAAAACTATCTCGATTACCTGCGTATGTTCTGGCTCGTAAAACCCAAGGCTGCCAGCCTGCAGATGCTGCTCAGTTATGTATCGGTGAACGCTCAATAAAAGGTCTGGTAAGCACTGGTCCTCTCATTGATTTACGAGATTTTTTGGAAGTTAGTCAGTAAGTTTTAATGGTGATAACCGCCATTCAGAGATTGAATGAAATGTCCGAAATAATTGCCAAATCCAAGGATACTTTCCGGTTTGTAAAAACCGGACGTATCGATCCGGACAAAAAGGAATTACCGGTTCGACAAACCGAGTTTGTCGAAATCTACAATCCTTTCGAAGCCTCCGAAGCAGAGACGCAGTCTGATCGCTGTCTTGAGTGTGGCAATCCTTATTGCGAGTGGAAGTGCCCCGTGCACAACTATATTCCCAATTGGCTCAAGCTGGTTGTGGAAGGCAACATCCTGCAAGCAGCAGAACTGTGTCATCAAACCAATACCTTGCCAGAAGTGTGTGGCCGTATTTGCCCGCAGGATCGTTTGTGCGAAGGTGCCTGTACCTTGAACGAAGGCTTCGGCGCAGTCACCATCGGCAATGTCGAAAAATATATTGTGGATACTGCCTTTGCGATGGGCTGGCGTCCCGACATGTCCCAAGTTGTTCCTACAGGCAAAAAAGTTGCTGTGATAGGTGCAGGCCCTGCTGGTCTTGGCTGTGCTGATATTCTTGTGCGTGCAGGCGTGAAACCCGTTGTGTTCGATCGTTATCCCGAAATCGGTGGCTTGCTTACGTTTGGCATCCCAATGTTCAAGCTGGAAAAACAGGTACTGTCACTGCGTCGGGAGATTTTCACGAGCATGGGCATGGAGTTCAGGCTTAATACTGAAGTTGGCAAAGACGTTATGTTCGAAGATCTGCTTGCGGAATACGATGCGGTTTTCCTTGGCATGGGTACCTACAAAGCGATGAAGGGCGGCTTCCCAGGTGAAGATTTGCTTGGCGTCAATGAGGCGCTGCCTTTCCTTATCGGCAACACCAACCACCACATGAAATACAAGGAAGGCATGGCTGAGTTCATCAGCATGAAAGGTAAACGTGTCATCGTGCTCGGTGGCGGCGATACCGCGATGGATTGCAATCGAACTTCCATTCGCCAGGAAGCTGCGTCTGTCACCTGCGTTTATCGTCGTGATGAAGACAATATGCCGGGTTCGAAACGCGAAGTCGAAAATGCGCGCCAGGAAGGCGTGAAATTTGTGTTCAACCAACAGCCAGTCGAAATTGTTGGCAAAGAAGGCAAAGTGATTGGTGTGAAATTTGTTGAAACACGCATGGGCGAGCCGGATGCCAAAGGCCGTCGTGTTGCAGAGCATGTGCCAGGCAGCGAACACATCATGCCTGCAGATGCGGTACTTGTAGCATTCGGCTTTCAGCCGAGCCCTGCGCCCTGGTTTGCGAACTTCAATATCAAACTGGATGCGCGTGATCGCGTACTGGCTCCTGAAAATGCTGCTCATCGCTTTCAGACTTCCAACCCCAAGATCTTCGCAGGTGGCGATATGGTCAGGGGTGCGGACCTGGTAGTGACGGCAATATATGAAGGCCGCCAAGCGGGCGAAGGTATTCTGGATTATCTGCAAGTCTGATTTTTTCCACACTTGCAGTTTATTCTTCATACTGGTTTCATGAACTGGCGTGGATCAGTAGCGCAAAGATTTCCTTGAGCCTCTGTCCAGTCTTCCGAACAACCG
>CAIYIP010000260.1 GCA_903926285.1 uncultured Gammaproteobacteria bacterium | reverse complement strand
TTCGATGCCGATTACGGTTTTACCCGGAATCACTTCGACCACGCGCAGGCTTGATACAGCCAGGGAACGCGCCAGATCTTTTACCAGTGAACTAATACGGCTGACTTTAACCCCCGCAGCAGGCTGAACTTCAAAACGGGTAATAACCGGGCCGGGATTGATGGCGACAACTTCTATGTCGATACCAAAATCCTTGAGCTTGATTTCCAGCAGCTTGGACATGGCTTCCAACGCTTCGGGAGAAAAGCCGACTTTTTTATTTTCGACCCACTCATCCAGCAAGCTGATAGGCGGAAGATCGCCGACTACCGGGGTATCAAACAGTTTGCCCTGCTTTTCTTTCTGGATGCGCTTGCTGATCACTACGGGCTTGGGTGTTTCACGAACCGGTGCAATTTCGATTGGTTTTCGCTTCCTGTCTTTTTCGATGTACTGCTCGAGAGCATCCTTGCGCTGATTGATCAACTGCTGGGTTTCCTGCTCTGCACGCTGTTTTTCCTGCCAGCGCTGTAACTGCACATGGACCATGTCCCACAATTTAAGACAGTACGCCCCAACTCCATCGACCAATCGCAGCCAGGAAATACCGAGGCCAAAGGTCAAACCCAGAAACATGGAGGTCAGTGCCAGCAAGGTAGTGCCAGCCAGTTTGAACGCCGGGAGCGAAACTGCCGTCAGGGTTTTCCCAACCAGCCCGCCTGCAGAGCTCTGCAAGTCCGACGCAAAATGCATGCTCGCCAGAGCGGTCGCGCTAACCAGAATCAGGAAGCAACCAAACGCCCTTACCCCGATGATTTCCCACGACAGATCAAAAGTAGACTTACGTTCCTTAAATATGGCAATCGCTTTGTAGGCAAGCAAGATCGGGAACAGATACGCCAGGTATCCGAACAACAGGAGTAGTACGTCGGCGAACCAGGCGCCGCTGCGGCCTACAGTGTTGAAAATATCACCGCCAGAGCCGGTCCGCGACCAGCCGGGATCCGCCGGAGAATAGGAATTAAGGGCCAGCAGCAGGTAGAGGGCCAGCGCCAGAAACACGATCATAACTCCCTCGACCAGGATCAGTTTTCTGAAACTCTGCTCCGGGTCCTGGGGCACGCTGGTTTTGGGCTTGACTTTAAGTACTCGCACTTACGAAATCCGGTGAGGTTAACGCGATATATTGGGGTCCATCATAATAAATTATCCATATGAGGGATATGGTGATGAATGAGTGTATTCATCCGCCATACATCGTGACTCACCTGGCGTTGGCAATAAAACAGCAGCACAGAGGCTTTGTGGATAGATATCGTTCATCGAGGCATGAGCCACTCGCCTGGATTACAAACTGATGAACAACGGACACATTGAACTTGATCGTCGGTATTTCTGAAACTGTTTACGCCAATTGCATTTCTTTATTTCAACCCCACCTCCTCAGGCAGCATAATAGGCGTTTCAGAAATTCAGGAAGTTATTCATGAGTGCAACACAACACCACCGTCTTATCATTCTTGGTTCCGGCCCTGCCGGATACACCGCGGCCGTTTATGCCGCGCGTGCCAACCTTAAACCTGTCGTTATTACCGGGATGCAGCAAGGCGGCCAGCTCACCACCACCACCGAGGTGGACAACTGGCCCGGCGACGTCCACGGCCTGACGGGTCCAGACTTAATGGAAAGAATGCAAAAGCACGCCGAACGCTTTGAAACTAAGATAATTTTTGATCATATTGATAAAACCGATTTAAGTCAGAGACCTTTTGCCCTGACGGGTAGTTCCGGCACCTACACTTGTGATGCATTGATCATTGCCACAGGTGCTTCGGCACAGTATCTCGGCCTACCTTCTGAAGAAAAATATATGGGCAGCGGCGTCAGCGCCTGCGCAACTTGTGATGGCTTTTTCTATCGAGGCCAGAAAGTGGCCGTCATCGGTGGCGGCAATACCGCTGTGGAAGAAGCACTCTATCTATCCAATATCGCCAGCGAAGTCACTCTTGTACATCGCCGTGACACGCTGCGATCAGAGAAAATCCTTCAGGACAAACTGTTTGAAAAGGTCAAAACCGGCAACGTAAAAATACTCTGGAACCATCAACTGGATGAAGTGCTTGGACTTGATGGCGCAGTGACCGGCATGCGCGTTAAACATGCGGGTACCGGCACCACGACTGACGTTGATCTGAGCGCGGTGTTTATAGCAGTTGGCCATAAACCCAATTCAGATATTTTTGCCGGCCAGTTGGACATGCATAACGGGTACATCAAGATACACTCAGGGATCGAAGGTAATGCCACCCAAACCAGTGTGAAAGGTGTGTTTGCTGCGGGCGACATTGCCGATCATGTCTACCGGCAAGCTGTAACTTCAGCGGGCTTTGGCTGCATGGCAGCACTGGATGCGGAAAAGTATCTCGAAAACGTGAGCAAGTAATGCAAGAGGTCCTGCATTGGCTGGATGATTCATTCGAATTTCCCGATCCAGCCACTGCCCTGAAAACCCCCAATGGCCTGCTGGCTGTCGGGGGCGATCTCCAACCATTGCGGCTACTTCAGGCTTATCAACGCGGTATCTTTCCCTGGTTTGATGAAGACCAGCCTCCTTTATGGTGGACACCCGATCCGCGCATGGTCTTGTTCCCCC
>CAIYIP010000259.1 GCA_903926285.1 uncultured Gammaproteobacteria bacterium | reverse complement strand
GGTCGAACATCAGATTGATATGCGCTTCCCAGCTAGCCGGTACACCCAAGGGGGCATCGGGGATATCAACACCGGTAAAATCCTGCTCGCCCAGTTTCTGCACCTGACGCTCAACGTCACGCACTGAATCCAGATATTCTTCCATACGCATCTGGTCGGCATTGCCAAGCTTGCCATTCAGGGAAGCGGTACTTTCCGAAACCATATCCAAAAGGCTGAATTTCTGGTGCATGATCAATTCGCGCTCTTCTGCGGTATCCCCCTGGCCAAACATGCGGAAAAACAGTTTGCGGGGATTGTGCTCCATTGGTAGCGGCTGGGTGCGGGTTCTAAAGGCAATTGTTGATCCCAAACCGCAGCCGAAGTCTGCACTGCACACCCCTGAAGCAGAGGAAGCTTTCTGCTCGGTACACAATTCCAACGAAGAGAAAGGAGTGTCTTGACCAAGATGCTGGGCCGCAATCTGATCGGCGGAAATGCCGTAATTAGGATCGTTTTCGTCAACCGTAAACGGAGAAGCACAGCTCAGCCAGGTACCCGGGGAAGTGGCATGAACTCCAGCACCCTCCGCCGCCATGTTGCGCAGATTGCTGACAATAGTCATCTGCTCCTTGTATGCGGCAAGCGGCGTCAGGATAGGGGTCAACTCAAAACCGGCTCCCGTGGCCGCGGGGGTCCACTTGTCCATGATGGCCCCATGGGGGAAATAGAAAAATCCCAGTTTGGGCTTGCCAGCAGCTGCCGTCTGCGCCAGCGCTGTACCTGCTGGAATCATGGCGTCCAGCAATGGTAGGGCCATGGCAGCGCCTGCACCCCGTAATACAGCTCTGCGTGACAGATGTTTCCTGGTGATAAACATTTCGCTGGCCCTCGGTTCCGTAACGGATTGTTTTTGACTTGTTGTACCTGTTACCAACCCGGATCAAATACTCACTGCTAATCTGGTCGTCAGTGGCATTATAAGTCTTTCTTTTTCGCAACTTATCTTCAGTTCTTTCCCTACGACCTCGATAACTCTTTACCACTGCGATATTACTGTTGCTCTACTGCAACACTAGCATCCGCAAGAATTTCAGTGTTTGGTGTACTTCTCATCCGGAACTGCTCGCTGCCGACAATTTTCAGCACCAAGGTTGAAAATCTGTAATTGTCCGGCGCGGCTTCCCTCACAATACGCCTGATTGTCGGCATATCCTGATATTTGACACCACGACCCAGACCAAACGTCATGAGTTTTTCAGTAAAAGTCTGCACAAATTGCTCCGGGCGTAACAGGATGGCAGCCCTTAAGGCGACAGGACTTCCCACTACAGTACCATCCACCATAACACCGGAAGCATCTATTGGTGTCCTGGCCATACGATCCATTTCCTGCCAGCGGCCGACCGCATCGAAATTTTCCAGCGCAAAACCCAGCGGGTCAATGACCCCATGGCAACCGTTACAGGTAGGGTTGGCGCGATGTTTTTCGAGCCGTTCCCTGACGGTTGTGTACTCCTGGCCAGGTTCAATTTCCACGAAGCCCTCAACATTCGGTGGCGGCGCGGCAGGCGGCGTACCCATGATTTTTTCCAGGAGCCATTTGCCTCGCAATACGGGTGAGGTCCGGTTGGGGTACGAGGAGACCATGAGCACGGCGCCCTTGCCCAGAAGGCCCCAGCGTTTTTCATCCTGCAGTTCCACACGGCGGAATTCCGCGCCCCGGATATCATTGATCCCGTAATGCAAAGCCAGGGTTTCGTTCAGGTAGGTGTGGTCCGCAGTCAATAAGTCCACCACACTGCGGTCTTCGCTGAATATACTTTCCATAAAGAGCAAAGCCTCTTCGGTCATATCAGCCCGGATATTCCGGTCGACATCCCTGAACAATTGTCCATCAGGCGTAATGTTCTCGAGCTCTGCCAAGCCCAGCCACTGGTAACCAAAATTGTTCGCTAGGTTTGAGGCGCGTGGATCCTTGAGCATGCGCATTACCTGCTTTTCCAGAACGGCGGGATCCCTCAGACCATCGTCGGCGGCAACTTCAAGCAATATCTCATCCGGAACCGAACTCCATAAAAAGAACGACAGGCGTGAGGCCAGCTCCAAGCTGCTCAGTTCATAGGACACACCCGGGGGCAGTGATGCTGGGACAGGCTCTATACGATAGAGAAATTTCGGGTGGGCCAGGATGCCCGATAACGCAAAACTGATGCCTTTCTCAAAACCGCCGTTTGCATAACCGGCATCGTACATTCGCATCAGCAGTTCGGTATCTTCTTCGGCGAGGAATCCCCTGAATGCCTCATCGGCAAGTGTTGTCACTATCTGCCTGGCACAAGTGGCCTCGCCGGCGTCACGATCGGGATGACAGGAAAATATCTTATCCCTGCTCGGCGTCGCACTTAAACCGGTGGCATTCACCGGGCCGTAAATTTCAAAGTCCCCCAGCCGTACAATAGCATCCTGGCCCCTTCTGGGAGTCTGCTGCTGCAGCGGAGAATCGGATTCCGCAAAAGAGCGATGCAGGAAAAAGACCGCCACCTTGTGGGGGCCAGCGCTTGCAGTCACAGGAATATCCCGCAATCTGGCATTCAACTCATCGATGGCTGGTGCACGAAGCTGGTCCAGACGCGCGGCTTCCTCCAGCCCACCAATTTCCGTTTCAAAAAACTTCGCACCGTCTAGAGTGGCGATCAGTGTGTTCTTGTGCTCCATGCTGCCTACGGCGAGGCCGGACGCCATGCTGCCTATGTTCAGGCGATACTCTCCATCACTGGGAAAATAATGCTCGACCACCGCGCCACCGCGCGAACCCAAGGGCAACCCGTCGACATGAAATCCCTGCCCGACGGCTGAAAACGTATAGGGGGTACCTGATGGCCTGGCTGAGGGAGTGCCTATCGCCTGCTCACTGACCACTCTGGCAGCACCCAGATACTGGTCAACGAAGGTGGGCGTTACTTGCAGAGCGGTAGCAATATTGTCAAAGCCGTCTTCGGCACCATCGAGAGGCAGCAGCGCCTCGGGATCAATATCCAGCTTGAGCAAATCCCGGATAGCGTTGGCATATTCGGTACGGTTCAGGCGGTGCAGGAGTTTATCGTCAGGTTTCTGGAATGTATTGGACTGGTCAAGATTGCCTTCCAGCCACGCGACAAATTCATCGACTTGGGG
>CAIYIP010000258.1 GCA_903926285.1 uncultured Gammaproteobacteria bacterium | reverse complement strand
CCGGGCAAGCAGTTGCCGGTGTTTGTGATTCCCAATCCCAACTTCAAGCTACCGGAGTCACCCGAAACGCCAATAATCATGATTGGCCCCGGCACAGGCATCGCTCCGTTTCGCGCTTTTTTGCAGGAACGCGCGGCAACGGGTGCACGCGGCAAGAACTGGCTGTTTTTTGGTAATCCATCACGCCAGCTGGATTTCCTGTACGAGGCAGAATTAAGCCACTGGCAGCAAAATGGTGTGCTGAGTCGTCTCGACCTGGCGTTCTCGCGTGACCAGGCCGAAAAGGTTTATGTCCAGCACCGCATGCTCGAACAAGCAGCTACGTTGTATGAATGGATACTCCAGGGTGCTCATCTCTACGTGTGTGGCGATGCAAGGCACATGGCAGAAGACGTGCAGAAAGCGTTGTTGCAGATCATCGAACAGCAAGGACACCTTGATAGCCAGAGTGCACGTCAGATGCTTGTGACGATGCGGCAGGAAAAGCGCTATCAACGCGATGTGTATTGAGCGTCCCCAATAACTCAGCACCAGGTGTTGCTGAATGTAGGACAATCTTCAAGGGGCAGAGTCGCAGGTAGTGTTTATGACAGTAGGGTTACAGCTATCTATCACGTATTTGATCTGCGGCTGCCATACACCAATAAAGTAAATTGCTGCCTACAGCGCTTTCTCCTATGCTAGTGTCGTTGTTTGATCCGGACAAAACCTCCTCATGCGTCTGACCAGCTATACCGATTATGCCTTGCGTGTTCTGCTCTATGCCGGAGCAGCCGGCCACCTTGTGACTATAAGCAATATTTCCGATTCTTTCGGCATCTCGAAGGAGCATCTGCGCAAAGTGGTGCATTCACTTGCACAACTCGGTTACCTGACTACCACGCAGGGACGTAATGGCGGCATCATCCTTGCCAAGCCTGCTGAACAAATCAATATTCGCGATATTGTGCTGTTATTCGAAACCACGCCACTCGTGGAGTGTTTCAACAACGACACCAATACCTGCCAGATCAACGGCATGTGCGGGCTCAAGCATGTACTCGCCAAGGCGCAGAAAAGTTTTCTCGATACACTCGGTGCGTATTACCTTAGCGACCTCATCAAAAATCCCAAACTTATCGCGTTTGCGCGGCTTTAAGCCCGACAATTGACATGGAACAAATAGAACCAACAGCATAATTGCCATTTATAATAAATGATGCACTATATATACATCATTTATTTTTCTCAACCTAACGGGGATTGAATCATGGCAAGTGTATATGAGCAGATTGGTGGTGCAGCGGCAGTGGACGCTGCGGTTGATATTTTTTACCGCCGTGTGTTGAACGATCCGATCATTAGTGAATTTTTTGATGATATTGATATGGACCGGCAAACCGCCAAACAAAAAGCTTTCCTTACCATGGCCTTTGGCGGACCCAACAAATATTCAGGCAAGGATATGCGTGAAGCGCATAAACACATGAAGCTCAATGAAGAACATTTCAACGCCGTTGCTGGCCATCTGCAAGGCACGCTGCAGGAGTTGAATGTGCCACAGAATCTGATCAATGAAGTTATGGCTATCGCTGGCAGCACCCATGATGACGTGTTGAACCTCTAGAAGATCAGCCAT
>CAIYIP010000257.1 GCA_903926285.1 uncultured Gammaproteobacteria bacterium | reverse complement strand
CACCCAGCTGCAATTTCCTGATTTTTGCGGGCCAGAATGCGCCAGCCAGAACATGCAGCAATTCCGCCATCCCAGACTTCCAATGCTAGAATGCCAGCCCGTCCTGTAGCCGGTTTACTTAAGATGATTCTTGATGCGCAGCAACTCTCCAATGCCGAGATGTACAAAATACTGATCGGCTCTGTCACCCCCCGCCCGATTGCCTGGGCCGGCACACGCAGCACCGATGGCAGCAATAATCTTGCGCCGTTTTCGTTTTACAACTGCTTCAGTTCCGCACCTCCCATCGTGGGTTTTTCGGTTATTCCGCGGCCTGACGGGCGCAAGAAAGATACGCTGCAGAATGCCCAGGACACCAAGTGCTTCACGCTGAGCTGCGCGAGTTACAAGCTGGTAAAAGAGATGAGCAAGAGTGCAGCTACCCTGGAACCAGGGGAAGACGAGTTTGTTTACGCCGGCCTGACCGCAGCCGAAGCCCTGCATATCAACGCCCCGTATGTCGCTGAGGCCTTGCTGGTGTTCGAATGCGAACTGCGCCAGATCATCAGTTTTGGCAATGAACCGGGGTCCGGCAACCTGATTCTTGGCGAAATCAAATACATCCATATTGATGAATCAGTCTACGACAATGGCCGCATCGATATCGAAAAACTCGACCCGGTCGGGCGTCTGGCCGGCAACTGGTATGCCACAATCAGGGACCGCTTTGAGTTACAGCGTGGCTGAAGCCCGGCCAGAAACCCATGCAGCTTTACAACGCCAGTTCGGGTAACATTTACCCTCATGACACAGCTTGAACCCAACGAAATCCAGCAGGACAAAATACCAACATCAGGGTAATATGCGCGCGTTTTGCGTCCCCTGGCCCGCCAGTTTCTATTAACGAAACGTACTACCCTACCAATGCAGCCACCCAGCAATACCCAAAAGTCCTCACGCTTGACCCTCACCACCGCCGCACTCGGTGTCGTGTTTGGTGATATCGGCACCAGCCCGCTGTACGCGTTGAAAGAAACCTTCAACCCCGAGTTCGGCATTCCATTTTCCCAGGACAACGTGCTGGGTGGCCTCTCGACTATCGTGTGGGCCTTGATGATCGTGGTAACACTCAAATACGTGTTGCTCGTCATGCGTGCCGACAACAAGGGTGAAGGCGGGACGATGTCGCTGCTGGCGCTGGTGTTCAAGTCCACCCAGGCGCATCCTGAGTGGAAATCTGCGCTGCTTATATTGGGTGTAATCGGCGCATCGCTGTTTTATGGCGATGCCGTGTTGACCCCGGCGATATCGGTGTTGTCAGCCGTTGAAGGCCTCGAAGTAGCCACGGCCGCGTTTAAGCCCTATGTGGTGCCTATTGCTGTAGGGGTATTGATTGGTCTGTTTGCCATGCAGCGCAGTGGCAGCTCGAAGTTAGGCGCGTTGTTTGGGCCTATTACCATCATCTGGTTTCTGGCGCTGGCGGTGTCTGGCATTCTCGCTATCATGGCTAATCCGGTCGTGCTCGGTGCACTCAATCCGTTTTACGCGGTACAGTTTTTAAGCGGCCATGGCGTTGCCTCATTTTTGGTGCTCGGAGCTGTCATTCTCGCCGTTACCGGAGCGGAGGCCCTTTATGCAGACATGGGGCATTTTGGTAAAAGTGCAATTCGTACAGGCTGGTTCAGCCTGGTCTTTCCATCCCTGATTCTGAATTATTTTGGTCAGGGAGCGCTTCTGCTCAAGGACCCGGCGGCCCTTGCCAACCCGTTCTACTATCTTTTTACCGGCTGGGCTTTGTACCCCATGATCGTGCTGGCCACATGCGCTACGGTGATTGCCTCGCAAGCTACTATTGCTGGAGCCTATTCCCTGACAAAACAGGCTGTGCAACTGGGTCTATTGCCCCGCGTAAAAGTTGTGCAGACGTCGGCTACAGAAATTGGCCAGATTTACCTGCCAGGCGTGACCATGTTGATGATGGTGGTAGTCATTCTTATCGTTGTTGGTTTTGGTTCCTCTTCAGCACTGGCCTCGGCATATGGCGTGGCGGTAACGGGTGACATGCTGATCACGAGTGTACTGACGTTTTTTGTGATTTTTTATGGCTGGAAATTACCTCTGGCCCTATGCATAGCGGCCACCGGCTTTTTCATTACGATCGACCTGCTGTTCTTCAGCGCCTCGGTAATCAAGGTTGTTGAAGGGGGTTGGTTGCCGATCGTAATTGCCATGACGGTATTTACGCTCATGACTACCTGGTATACCGGTCGCAAGGTGCTATTCAAGGCCCTGCGCACGTCTTCCATACCGCTGGATCTGTTCCTGCAGTCGCTGTTTCTGAACCCTCCTGTACGTGTACCTGGCACCGCAATATTTTTAACCGCAACACCCGATGCCACGCCCCACGCCTTCATGCACAACCTCAAACACAACAAGGTGCTGCACGAACGTGTGATATTTCTGAATGTCGGCGTGACAAATGAACCATGGATTCACATCGATGACTGCTGCAAGGTCGATGGCCTTGGCAATAATTGCTTTCGGGTAGCCATGAAATTCGGCTTCATGAATCAGCCAAACATTCTGCAGGCACTCAAGGCCTGCGAGCCCCAGGGCCTGACCTTCAAGATGATGGAAACTTCGTTCTTTCTGTCACGCGAAAAAATCGTGGCGGTCGGCTCAATCAAAAGCGACATGGCACATTGGCGCGAGCGCCTGTTCGCCACGATGGCCCGTAATGCTGGCACAGCAGTAGATCACTTCAACATTCCACCCAACAGTGTGATTGAGCTGGGTACGCAGGTAGAAATCTAGCTTCAGCCAAACTGGCGTCGGAATGGCCCACACAATGGTAGCGGTTGCTTTTGCAATCAAAAGTGTGACCCGCTGATCTGCTCCGGATTCAAAACTTGCTCGTCATTGCTCCATGCTGTGTTATTGATCGTTTCGCGCTTGCGCAGCGCATCGAGGCCTCTGCTGACGAAGCCTTCCGCAGCTGCAGCGGGGTTGATTCGACTGGCTAAGGTAACTGCAAGCAAACTGCGAGTGAACCTTCGTCTGGTGCTTTTCATAAAAATCTCCCCGCCGTTCTGGTTGAGGGGTAACGACAACAAAAGTGACTTTATTATTGCCCCGCAGCCTGAAATATAAGCTTGCGCGCAATCCAGCGGAAGTAGGACAACTGCCGATCGAAGGTTTTTGATGGGCGAAAAAAAAGGGGCTCGACTTGAGCCCCTTTGCGTTTTGCGTAAGTCGTCAGAGCGCCTTGCAATCCCAGTTGCTCGCCCTTTTGATATCGCCCCTGCCGTCATAGGCTGCAGTCTGCGGCCAGACGCAAAGTGGGCGGCTCAAGCCTGACTCAGGATTGCTGGCAGGAATTTCCGTCGGTACCGCATCCTCCTCGCGCCAACGTTCCATCGTCGTCAAGGTATCGAACTCGTAAGGGCCAAGGCCACCGCTGCAATGTCCCATGCCTGGCACCATAAAGAGCTGCATCCACTCGTCCTGCTCCGGGCCCATTTCCTGAATTACGCTTTCGTAGTACTGGATCGTAGTGCGCGGCGTGATGGAGGTATCGCTCCACCCGTGATACATCAGCAGTTTGCCGCCGTTGGCTTCAAATTCGCGCAGGTCGGGATCAGTCGCATCCACGAAGCCCACGCGCTCGTCGATGAGCGGCAGGTCGCGGTCCAGATCAAAGTTGCGCCAGTTGTAGTTCGGGTCCTGGAAACCGAGGATACGGATGGTGTCGAACAAAAAGGCATTTGGCGCCCGGAAGTCGAATGGGAGCCTCGGAATGGGACTGCCAAGCACCTGGCCTGGGAACACAATTTCGCCATCGCTTGTGCGCAAGCCTTCACCATAGTAGTCCTGGGTTTCGATGGCTTGATGTTGCCAAAGACAGCTTTCGCTGAAGGAGGAATCGCCAGCATCCCTTCTGCACTCGATCGTCTTGAAATCGAAATTGCACTGGCGCGGCTCATTCAGAAAGCCTTCCTGCAACAAGTCGCACTGCCGCAACACGGCGCGGTTGATGAGATCCGCCGTGTACTGATAGGAATTCGCGTATTCCGGGTTGCGGTTGTTGAAGATGTGCTGATAGGACTGCGCTACGTGCATGTGGATGTGTCGGTTGGCCAAGGCACCGGCGATGATACCGTCGAAGTCCTCCGGGTAACGTTGGGCGGCCATCACGCCCTGGCGTCCTCCCGTTGAACAACCCTTGAAGTAAGCATATTCCGCCGGCTCGCCATAGGCCTGGGCGATGACGGCCTTCGATTTTTCAGTCATTTCATGAATGGCACGGTAGGCGAAATCAATCAGCTTTTCCTGATGGCCGAGGGCGAACATGCCGTTGGGGCCGTCAGCATCGGTGTGCCCGGTATCTGACGCAGCAGTGGCATAGCCTCGGCGCAGCGCCATCTGCATATCGCCGTAACCCTGGATCGCACCGCCCCAACCGCCGTTGCCGACGGCGAGAAACCTGCCGTTCCAGTTCTCTGCTGGCAACCAGATTTCGGCGTTGATATTTGAGTCAGCGCTGGGTGTTAGCACCAGTTTCACGCGGCAATGCGCGGGCATCGATTCTGCATCAGTATTGGGATTACGATTTGCGATGAAGGGTGGAGTAAACACACCTTCCGGCACCAACTCGGCGCTGATGATGCGAGCATTATCAAGCGTAAAACCTGTCAAGGCGCTGCAATTCGCGGTGGAAACCGCGGAAGCGAGCGCGGCGGCGGCAAAGATTGTGATCATGATAAGGCTTCCTCGTTATCTACTGGTTGGAATTCAGGTTCAGCGTAGCATGTTCGAATTGAAACTTGTTCTGGTTCGGGGATTCATAAATGACAACGCCCCAATCAAGGGGCGTTGCCTGGGGGCTTCAGGCAGTTATGACATAACCTGATGTAAGCCCCTGCCTGCATCTGCCTTAACGGCTTAGTGGTCCATCGGGGTGTCGCGGATCTGGATTTTGACCGCCTTGCCGACGAAGCCCTTGCCGCCTTCGCTCTGCCACACGAGGTGTGTGCCATAGTTCGAGTACAGCGCACGGCCTTTCCAGCCACCGTTCGGATCATCGATACGACCGTCCAGACCGCGCTGATAGAAACCCAGCGGGTAAGGCACACGCATATAGGTCCATTCACTGGTTTCGGGATTGAGCGCAATCAACGAATCGGAGTTGGAGCCGGTCAGGATCGGCGTGTCCTTGCCGAGTCCCATGATGTTCTTGGTATCCAGCCAACCAAAGTAGTGGAAGTCGGCCGGATAATCGGAGCCAGCCATCTTCGGACCAGGGGTCTGATATACCGTCCAGGCTTCCTCGCCACAAACAGCGCTGATGTCGGTGCCGGGGCCGTTCAGGCGCTCGCACTTGCTGCGATCAAGACGAACCCACTGCGACGTAGCAGCCATGGCAGCCCAAGGAGTACCGTCGCTCGCGACGTCCATACCGCGCGGGTTGAGCGTGCCTTCTGGTACCTGAAACACTTCAGTTATGCAGGTTTCTGGCGGGTTGTTGCCACGATCCAGACGGATCATCGCACCGCGTTGTTCACCAGTACGACCTTCCCACGCGCCCCAGACTACGTTCGGATTACTCGGATCTGGACTGATGTTGTACAGGTTATAGCTCACCTCGGTATCCAGCGCCGCATCGGGAGTATCCGAATTGGCCGGGTTCCAAGGCTTGGTGATCTTGCCGTCACCGTTGGT
>CAIYIP010000256.1 GCA_903926285.1 uncultured Gammaproteobacteria bacterium | reverse complement strand
CTGGACGTCCAGAGTAATTCTTCGCGTGGCAGCTGGGTAAAGGTATAGGTGTGGACGTCGCTCAGAAAAGCCAGGCTTTCTTCGGGATTCTGATAAACCGGGGTAATGAACTCCATCAGCGCTTCGGAAAAGTCGGTGGTAATGCACGGGTGGGTTAACGCAGAGCCCAGGCCGCTGGTATGCGGCGTGCAGGCAAGGTGGCCAGTAGGATCTATGCGCAAGCTTTCTTTTTCCAGGCCATGGCTGATATTCGCCAGGCTGGCGATGCCGTCAGCCTGTTTCAGCTGGGAGAGGTTGCGCTTGAGTTTTTCTGACAAGAGAAAACTTCCTGATTCGGGCGGGTCTGACTAACTAACCTGCAGTTTGTTCTTGTTATGGTCATTTATGGATACCTGCCCGGCTGTATTCCCCGGGGCAAGTGTCCAATAGAGTGTGTTCGGGCTTCTTTTCTTTCAAGTCCACGTGTTGTAAGTATGGAAAAAACAAGGAAATTATTATTATGGTTAGATCTCAACTGGGGCTCGCGCAGCATTATGCCACAGGAGCAAGGCGGGAAGTAAAGCGCCAGGTATCAGCTAAGTAATGTGCAGATTTGAATGATTCTTATTCAAGCTGGTCGCGTTTGAAGCGCTTGATCTGTCGCCGATCCTGCTTGGTGGGTCTGCCGGAAATATCCGCTTCGTTGGCGTGTTGTGCCTTGCGCTCGGCTGCAAGGGCCGTACGCAGGCTCACGCTTTCAGGTGTTTCTTCATAGAGCAGGGCGGCCTGCGGTGCGGATCCGCGCTTTTCGGATAGTTCTTTGACGATCACTTTGCGTTCATCCCAGCCCTGGCGGATGTCCAGGATAAAACCCACTTCGATTTCTCTGCTGCTTTTGCAGTGTTCGCCATTGCAGTGCACCTTCCCGCCTTCAATCGCCTGTTTTGCCAGCGAGCGGGTTTTGAAGAAGCGAGCTGCCCATAACCACCTGTCGATACGCAGACGTGCGATGCCGGGCTGGGTGCTGGCTGCTGGGCTTGCAGGTTTCTTCATGGCGCCATCAGCTCCGTGAAATGGACCAGGCCAGGAAATTCTGCTTTTGGCCGGATTGCCTGGCTCATGTCGGGCTGCAACACATGCAGGAGATTACGCACACCTTCTGCTTGTGCACGGCGCAGTACGTTGAGGCTGTCATCAATAAACAGGCAGCGTGTGTAATCAAGATCGGCATGTTCACGCAGACGATCCCAGAAGCCGGGGTTTTCCTTCGCCAGTTGGAAGTCATGTGAACTCAAACAGGTTTGCAGATGTTTATCGAGGCCTGAAGCCTGCAGTTTAAGGCGCATGGCCTTTGGATGAGCATTGGTTACGAGGATGGCCTGCTTGCCTTGTGCCTGCAGAAAAGCCAGAAACTCGGCTGTGCCTGGCCGGAAATGGATAAGATGTCTCACTTCGATTTTTAGCGCTTCGACATCCATATCGATTTGGGTGCTCCAGTAATCCAGGCAGTACCAGTTGAGACTGCCTTGCAGGGAGCTGGACAGGTTGTGCAGGTATTGTTGAGCGCTTTCGAGATCACAAGCATGGTGCGCTGCATAACGGATCGGCAGATGTTCAAGCCAGAAGTAATTATCGAAATGTAAATCGAGCAGGGTGCCGTCCATGTCGAGCAGCACAGTATCTATCGCAGACCAGTTAACCATTCGCTCCTTTAACCTCTATATAATGCCAGGGAATTATATAGGGACTCCGCAGTAAAATTACCAATTTACTCGCTTAAGCTCAGGTGCTATACCGCTGATGAATCTGCAACAATTGCTGGAACCTCTGGCAGAAATCACAAGAAAAGCTGGTGCTGCGATTCTGGAAGTGTACGCACGCGCAGACCATGCAATAGAACACAAGCAGGACAATTCGCCGCTTACTGCGGCCGATACGGCAGCGCATCACATCATCGTTGATGCACTGATGACTCTGACCCCGGGTCTGCCAGTACTTTCTGAAGAATCTATAACCGTGCCGTGGTCGATGAGGAAGGAATGGTCGCGCTACTGGCTGGTTGATCCACTTGATGGCACGAGGGAATTTATCAAGCGCAATGGCGAGTTCACGGTCAATATCGCGCTCATCGATAATGGTGTGCCGGTGCTGGGTATTGTCTATGTGCCAGTCCTGGATCTGTTGTATTCAGGGCTGTTCGGCGAGGGTGCCTGGAAAGAAGAGAAAGGCCAGCGTACCAGAATCTGTACTGCGAAAATTATTGCGGGACAAAAACACCTGCGTATTGTTGCCAGTCGTCATCATCGCGGTGAACTCCTTGATGCCTGGCTCGCCAACACGAGTAAAGTATTTCCTGAGCTTGAACTCGTTAGCATGGGCAGTTCATTGAAGATTTGTCTTGTGGCTGAGGGTAAGGCCGATATCTATCCCCGTCTCGCCCTGACGGCCGAATGGGATACTGCCGCTGCGCATGCGATATTGCTGGCAGCAGGCGGCAAACTGGTCGATAACAACTTTGCCGAATATCGTTACAACCAGAAAGTAGACATCCTCAATCCCTTCTTTTATGCGGTGGGAGACAAAGAGTTCGATTTTTCTGCCTTCAGTTAATCTGCTTGCTGGGTGTTGCGTTGTGCTTAATTTTCTTTGCTGTAGCGACATTGCAGAATCAATCTGGTAAAAAGCGCCCTTGTTTTCCAGCCAATAACTACAGGAGCCCCTTCATGGCCATTATTACTATCGACGGCAAGCAATACGATACCGATACCTTGTCTGATCAAACCAAGACCCAACTCGTCAATCTCCAGTTTGTCGATAACGAACTCAGAAGGCTGCAGGCTCAGGCCGCTGTGCTGGAAACCGCGCGCCAGGTTTATGTGCGCGCGTTGAAGGATTCGATG
>CAIYIP010000255.1 GCA_903926285.1 uncultured Gammaproteobacteria bacterium | reverse complement strand
GGCAAACTTTTTGATGACGGACAATTTTTTCGCCAATGCGAAAAAAACCACCGCTGGCAGGATTGCATTGATGTAAACGAACAATTTTTCCGGCCAGCCCAGAAAACGCAACCGCTGTTTGCCGGCCAGCATCTCGACAATCGCCCTGGCCACCAGTGCTGGCTCGTCGGCTTTGTTACCCAGCGCGGCATTCAGTGCGTTGACCTTGGCGGGATTCAGTCTCGTGTTGGTCGCGCGCGGAGCGATATAGGCCACGCTGACCTTGGTATCAGCAAGTTCCCTGCCAAGGGCCTCGCTGAAGGTCTTCATGGCGGCCTTGCTTGCGCAATACGCGGTAAATCCGGGGTGACCGATACTGCCAAAAATGGAACCTACATTCAGGATTCTTGCACTTGAGCGCGCCAGCAGCAGCGGCAACAGATTCTTGCACAGCAACATCGGCCCCAGCGTATTCACCTCGATGATTCGCGTAACCAGCGCATCACTCTGGCACTCATAGAGGTTGAAATCCAGAATGCCCGCGAGATTGATTAAGGCATCAATGCCCCCAGCGGCCTTACACGCTGCCACGATTGCCGCGCGTCCTTCTGCGGAAACCACATCGGCAGCGACCTTGATCTGAGGCGTCCCCAGCTTCTGTTCGAGCTCATCCAGTTGCGCGGCAGAAATGCCGTTGAGAACCAGCCGTGCACCCCGCGCCAGCAGCAAACGCGACAGTTCGCCGCCTATGCCCCCGGTGGCACCGGTTAGCAGGACAGTTTTATTCATCAGCGTCATTGTTGACCTCGGGGAATACCGTGATTCGGATCGAGTCCGCGGAATATGTTGCCGTAGAGCTGATAGAACATACGTGCGGCATGAATGATCACTGCCTGTTCCTTGGGATCAACGATGCGATCCATGAGGCCGATAAAAAACTTCACATGCTCCTGGTCGAGCGAGCCATGCGAATACAGATAGCTGAATGCCTTTTGCGGCAGGTTCAGTTTGCTGCGAATGGTGTCTGCCGCCTTGTCGGCAATGTTGATGCTGGTGCCTTCAAGCACATGCACCATGCCGAAAAACCCGAGCGGATTGATACGACTGACCATGTCCCAGGCATAGGCCACCATGAGTTCGGTACTCGCAAGCGGCGCAATCCTGCGCGCAGCTTCCTTGTCGTAGCCACACGCGGCTATGTCGTTGAGCACCCATTCCTGGTGGCCGGTTTCTTCTTCAATATATTCGCCGATCGCTTCGCGCAGCCATTCCTTTTCATCAGGCAGGCGTGCACCGCAGGCCATCAGCAGCGGCACCGTATGTTTAACATGATGAAAGGCCTGTACGAGAAAACTCACATAATCGTCGAGCGTGATGCTGCCGTTGAAACAGCGCGCAATAATCGGTGCCGACAACAGGTATTGTTGTTCGGCAGCAGTTTCCTTCTGCAAGGTTTGGTAAAAGCTCATCGCAACTCCTTTAACTTTTGGTCTGGCACTGAGTGAAAGCGGTCTCCATGAAGATTCCGGGGATCGCGCAAGTACATCCCTGTAGCTTACGTTCGCATCCATGCGAACGCTTCCCCTGCACTTTCATGCAGACCGCTTTCACTCAGTGTAATTCGTATACAGGGTTTCTATTTGCTGCTGAAAACGCTGCTCTATACGGTCGCGACGTGGACGGCCGTTTTCGGTGACAAGACCATCGCCTTCTGCGAGCGGCCTGTCGAGCCGCAGCCATTGTTTTATCTGCGCGTAATCAGGCAGCCTTGCATTGGCAACGGAAACTGCCGCCGCCAACTGAATGTCCAGTACATCTGGAGAATGTGCGCGCAGAAGCGCAACACAATTGGGCCGTGCATCACCAAACACGACGGCTTCTGCGAGTATGGGCGACGACAGCAGTTCGCTCTCTACCCACTCCGGTGAAATGTTGCGACCATAACTCGATATCAGCAGATTTTTTTTACGGCCGTTGATGTGCAGGAAACCCTGCGCATCGATATAACCAAGATCGCCGGTGTAAATGTCTGGCGGATTCCAGCTGGCTGGCTCGCCCACATAACCGAGCATTGCGTTGCCGCTGACCACTATTTCACCCTGCCTGATCTGGACCTCCGCATGTGACAAGGGTTTGCCGCAGCTACCGGCCTGGTCAGCCGCAGGCGTATTCAGACTGACCACCGAAGCACATTCTGACAGTCCATAACCTTCGTAAACCGGCAGCCCAAGCGCACGCGCTTCTGTTATGAGCGCAGCGGAAACCTTGCTGCCCCCGACTGCGATGAACCGCAGCAAAGGTGGTTTCCAACCTTGTTTCACTGCATGTACCAGCAGTTGCAGCAGTTGGGGGATCAGGATGATGGAGTCGGGTTGTACGTCGGTCAGCATTTGCAAGAATTTCTGCGGGTCGACCAAGCGGCTGCCGCTGAAACCGAGATCATGCAAGCTGCGGACTATCACGGTGCCTCCCGCCCTGAGGGGCGCATAAACACCGGCAATGTTTTCGAGCAGCGTACTCAGGGGCAGCACACACAGATGCACGGGGTTCGGGATATGCACTGCTTCCGCGAGTGCTGTTGCCTGCGCCAGCTGCTGCGCGGTACTTAAGCAAACACCTTTGGGCGTGCCGGTTGAACCGGAAGTGAAGGTAACTTTGCTGGTGTTCTCGGGCAGCAGGGGGGTGCTGGCATGAGGATTTTTCAACAGGGTAAGTGGCAGACAAGCGATGGCATCAGTTTCGGTAAAATGTTCGGCAAACAATTGCGGTGCTGCGGTAAACACGCCATCGATGCCGCAACTCTGCAAGGCAAAAGCGCGCTGCTGCGCGGAAAAAAACAGCGGCAGCGGCAGACACAATACTTCAGCTTCCTGGCAGGCGAGATCGGTCAGAATCCAGGCGGCGCTGTTGTCGGCATGCAGCGCAATTCGTTTCACACCCGCCTTGCGGATAAGGCGCGCAATTTTTTGCACCTTGTATACGACCTCTGAATACGTGAAATCGGCGGCTCCATCCCTGAGCACAACCTGGTTAGTACCAGCCGCGTTGGCGAGTAAAGCCATAATTGATGACATGTCAGGACGCGTCTCCTTGTTGCTCTGCCAGTTGCTCTGCCAGTTGCTCTGCCATCGCATTGATTTCTGCCCGATACAGGCGCAACACGCGGCGGAACAGGGTACGACCCAAAATTATTTTCATGGCATCCTCAAGTCGACCCGCAACAATAACCGGCTCGGTCTTGTAGTAGTTGCCCCAGTCCTGCACTACGGACGGGTCGAGTCTTGCAGGACTGGCCTCTTGAATAACGTGAACGGGGAAGCCCACTTTCTCCAGATTGTTCCGCAGTGCTTTGGTGGCGGTAAACACGATCCATTCATAGCCGGCCTGATGCAGCGCAGCGGTGAACAACAGAAACAACAAGTGGCTGGCGCCTCTGCGCTGGGCGACTAGATTGCAGACTTCAACAATGGCTGAACGTTTTATGCGGGTCCCAACCACAGCGCTGATGGCCTGTTCGACAGGAACTTCAAGATATTGTTCGAGGTATAGCTGGGCCCCAAGCGCAGGCCGCAAACCTGCAGCACCGGAATTTTCACCCTGGCATTGCATACTGACGAGCCACGGGCAGAAATTGGTGACACTGGCCTGGTAGGAGGTCTGATAACGCTCCCTGATATAGTCTTCCACTTCAGCCCGGTTAGCATCGGCTGGGCCAACCAAATGAACCTGCGGGGCAGGATTCAACAGCTTGAGCAACAAGGCATCGCGATTAACAATCGGCTGTTGCAGTGATACAGCACTAGCTCCCATAACAACTCTCCGTAATTTGAGATTGGGGCCAGTCTAGAGCGTGTGTCTTAAGGGAAACTTAAAAAAGGCGACCGATGAAATGGCTGGCGAAAACACTGCTCGCCACGGGGACAGGCCCAAAGGATGGGGCGCTCAGCGACGGGACGAACTTGCTGAAAACCCTTTGGTCTTAAGCGCCTGGCGCATTTTCATGCGCACTGGCTGGCGGTTTCTGGTTACCACCGACCAGCTTGGTGTGTCAGGGCTTTGTTGCGCAGCATGGCCATGTTGGGTAGCCGACAAAATACTGAACGCTGTAATGGCACGGCCGGGGTTACTCACGTTGAACCGGTTCTTTACCATCAGAAGACCTGTAGTAATAAGTATGCTGCCATTTCTACTTATTGTTCATAGGCCCAAGCCAGCAAGGCATCCATCAACTCGTTGCCTGGCCCGCGATCTGCCAGCTCATGATTCAGGATGCCACTCACGGCATAGATTTTTCCGGAACGTGCATTCACGTAACCTGCCACTGCAGCCACCTCATCCAGGCTGCCGGTTTTAACATGCATGTTGCCGCGTGTACCAGCATTGCGCAGCCGGTCACGCATCGTGCCATCAACACCACCAATCGGCAGTGAAGCGATAAACTCAGGCATCAAGCTGATGTGGTAGCCACGCTGCAGTATATTGTTCATAAGAGACGTGCTCATACGTGCCTCGCGCGACAGCCCTGCACCATTGTTGATCACAAGACCATCAATCGGGATGTTGTGACTGGTGAGGTAATCACTTGCCGCCTGGATTCCCTTCTCCACGGTTGCCGGCGGGCCGAAACGCTCGGCACCCAGAGTGAGCAGCAATTGCCGTGTCATCAGATTATTGCTGAATTTGTTGATCGACTTGATCACATCCGAGAGTGGCACCGAGTCCCATATCAGCAGCAGCTCCGGGTCTTGTGTCAGCTGGCCAGTGCGCAACTCGCCGCCAAACTCGCCGCCCAATTCTTTCCACAAAAGCTGGAACATGCCGAAGGCGTAAGTTGGCGCGTCCAGTACGGCGCGTGGCAATTGATATTGCGCGCAACTAGCGGGAAAACTGCCGGAAAACGTGATCGTGCCCGGATGGGCGTTATCCGCGTCGAACGCAATACCGCGCTGAAAGCCGGTACATGCGCCAGCGGCAAGTTTGAGATTATTGGTGATGCTGAGGTTAGGCAGCGCCGGATCGGCCGAGATCACGACGTCCTCGCCGTTGAGATGTGGCGAGAAAAAGAACCTTACAGTCTGGAAGTTTGCCGACAAGGCATTGGGCAACACGTTATAGGTTCGACTGCTCTGGTTGTCGATCAAGGTCTGGGCGCTCACGGATTGATCGAAATAACTCGTGTCGAGCACAAGATTACCGCTGATCCTCGTGACGCCCTGACGCTGAATTGCCTTGAGCATGCTGCGAAAATGTTCCTCCACGAGAAAGGGATCGCCACCACCCTTGATCAGCAGGTCGCCCGTCAACGTGCCCTCATTAATCTCGCCCAACGCATAAACAGAAGTAGGCCAAGTATAGGCCGGGCCCAGCTCCTCCAGCGCGGCGAGAGTGGTCAGGGTTTTCATCGTTGAGGCAGGATTGAGCGGAACTTCGCCATTAATACTCAGCAGAGGTTGCGCCCCATCAACGTCTTGCACCGTAAAACTGTAAGAACCTTGTGGCAGTTTATGACCCGCAATCACTAACTGGATACCAGCCGGCAAGGTGGCTTCTGCCTGCTGTGCCAACACAAATTCCGGCCGCAAGCCCGCCATGCACAGACATATCATCACAACATGTCGCGAAACTGGAAAGGATGGTGATTTGCAGCGCAAAAGCCGGCTCCCGTAGCTATGAGCAAAGGGTAATGATCCGATGTTTATCCGTCCATCGTTTCTTGCTTTTATCTCTAGCAGCATCACGCCGGGCGCGCGCAGTGGACGATATCGATATGGCGCCAAACTGGTATGAGCTGGTATTGGAACTGCCGCACTTGTAACGCTTCGGTCCGCTCAGCTTTTTTGACTGCAATGGCACACGGCTGATGCTGACCCAGCAGGAAAAACTGAATCCTGATGAATCAAGTCTCTATTTTAAAGTTGCCGATATCCTGGAGATGCAAGTCCCTGGCTGCCAACTGATTTGGCAGAACCTCAGCGTTGCAGGAGTTTTCGCACAGTGCCACCCAGCCAGGCCTTTTCTGCGTCACGCAATATCCCACGCCACTCCCACTTTGATAACGACTTCTGTAGCGCCGCACAGAGCTGGCGATCACCAACATTTTCGGCAAGCTTAATGGCTTCTTTTACAAAAATGGCTGTGCTGCGATCACCAGGCACCAGTCCCGCGATTGGGGTCACATCAGTGAGAAGCGGAAAATTCGGTGAATGCAAATCGAGCAGGCGTAGCAGCACCATCGTACGCAGACATTTTTCACATTGACCACAGTTGTAGCCTTTGTCCTGCCAGCAGACACGCAATAACTCGAGGGCACCGGGTGCTTGTGCAATCCGCGCCAATTTGTCGCCTCGAGTTGCGGCACGTCCATGGTGAAGGATGTTTACCGCCGATGAACTCCATAATGGATCAGTCAGGGGGTGGGAACCATCAGGCCAGAGCTCACGCCAGGTATGGCCGCTCGCAATGTACATCGTGCCTGCGCCCAGAGCATGCGCAAAGCTGGACAGGCCAGCGCCAAAATAAGTATTCCAGCTAAAGCCGTAGTGCCTGCCTACCCATCTGACATTGCTGGACATGGGAATCAAGGGAATGTTGCGCTCTGCGAGCCAGGCGGCGTTGCGTATGAAGGCTTCATCATAAACAGGGTTGTCTAGCTGAAAATCAACCCCCCTCACGAACACAGTCTCCTCGATATGAGGAGCCTCGAGCAGGGTGTAAGTTCCATCCACGCCTCCCGAGAACAGAGACATGATCTTGCCCCGCGATTGCGCAGTTGCCGCGCGCGCAATTATTGGCACATGCTGAAATGGCTGGTTCAGTCCATGGCCCCAGAGTACAAAAATTCGTTGTAGCCGTTCAAGGTTAGCCAGCAGGACAGGATCGACTGGCAGGGAAGGATCGATTTCCAGCGGGAGGCCGAGACGCATTGCGGGCAAGAGGCCCGCCACAGCAAATGCATCACCACGCAGCTCTTGTGGCGCGTGACTTGCTGGTACTACATACCAGAGTCGTTCAGTGCCAAGCGTGGCGGAAAGCTCAACCATGCCGTTGCCAACTGGAGTAACTGTTCCATCCTTTACCTGTAAAGCCCCACCAATCTGTAAAGCCCCACCACTCTGTAAAGCAGCACTACCTTGCAAAGACACACTCATCAAAGCTCCGGACGGGGACCGCGCCCCCATGGCTGTAGATCCAGTTTACTATCCTGCTTCCGTGCCACGCCTGGCAGCAATCGGCGCCAGAGCCGCCGCAAAACATCGCGCCGGAGCGCGGCGCGTTCGCTGCGGGCAAGTCGAGGCAGAATATCCTCGCGATGTTTGCGCTTTGCCACATCTATTACTTCATTCAGATAGACCATCTCATTGCCCTTGGCCAGCATCTTCAGCCAGGGTTCAAGTGGATCGCCATCGCTCGGAGGAAAGGAGGAGGTGTCGGCATCCAGAATGGATAACATCGCCCGGGTTCGCAGGCACTTCGGACACTTACCACAGTTGGTAATGGGTTCTTCGTGACATACCCACAGCAGTTTAAGCAGGCCTGGCTGTTGCGCTATCAGCGCAATCTTTTCCATGCGCGGCGAATCATTGCCAACGTGGACAATACGGACAGAATCGGAATTGAAGTAGTGATCCACCAGCGGATGACTACCCGAAGGAAACAGCGCTGCCCAGGATCTGGAGGAAGAGATGTGTGCTGCCGCCGGGTGCATCAGGTGGCCAACTGCGGCAAGACCCGCGCCATGAGACGTCGAACGGGCAATCCGGTGGTGGCGCGTCATTGCTATCCAGTTGGTTTCAATCGTCAACAGTTCATGCCCAAGTTTGTCTGCGGTTTTTGCCAGCCGTTTACGGACAGTGCCGAAAGCGGTGTCATCCATCGCAAAATCGAAGCCGTTGATCATCACCAGTCGCCCGGCGCTTGCCCCCAGGTGCAGCACACTATGAATGGCGTCAACACCACCCGAGAAAAATGTGATCGAGCCACCTTCCGAGGGTGTTGCTTCCTCGCGTGCCAGCACTGGTATCCGCTGCAGGTAGGGATTCCAGCAACTCCATATTTCCTGAACCCGCTCAATATTGGCAAGCAAACCGGAAGAAACCGGAGGCAGCGCAGTCAGATCGAGAGGGCGGCCATGAAGCATTGCAGGCAGCAGACTGACAGCAAGAAAGGCATCTGCGCGTTCGGGCACATTACCAAGTGCAGTGCCGGCGTAATACACCTGGAAGCCATCAACAGAGGCGCTCACTCTCGGAACTCCCTGCACCTGAGTGCGGGACCAGTCGCGGACAATCAGAGGAGTGCTACTCGGCATCTGTTGATTTCTGGAACGTTAAAGTCTTACTGGGATTAGCGTTTGCGTCTTTTACCATTCTGCCATTCAGTTTCTTAATCCGGCTCATTGTGTTGACGATGCATTGCTTGTGCCCATCATTAGCGCTGGCAGCAAAAACCGTCTGGGCAGGATAGATGCCTGTTCTGTTAGAAAAAAGACGTAAGAAAGTATAACAGAAAGTCTTTCTGGGCAGGCCAGGTACTACATTTTTCCCTGTCCATGCAAAATTGCCCAAATAATTAGTGGCGCTGGGGGATGCCTGCATCTAGTAACCTGGATTTTTTCTGTCATTTCAACCGCACGCAGCTGTTGCTTCAATTCCACAGTCCAGTAATACTGAATCACGTATTTGTTTTTAGGAAATCGCGCCGCAGCCCCCTAAAATAGGGCCAGCCGCGAATCACTCAGTAGTCAATCATGTCCGGTAAAAATGTCATCCTCGAATTTACCCGCCTTCAGCGCGAAGTGCTGGAACTGTCTTCGCCCGCGGAACAGGTGCGCAAAATCGTGGATTCGATTTCAGCCATTGTGGCTACGGATGTATGCACCCTCTATCTGATGGACAAGGACCAGGGCATGGTGCTGATGGCGAGCCATGGTCTTACCCAGACGGGACCTGTCAGCATCCCCGCTGGCAAGGGACTCGTTGGCCTCGTGGCCACAAGCCGCCACCCAATCAATATCGACAGGGCGAATAGCCATCCGAACTTCTACTATGTCGAAGGCACGCAGGAAGAGCGGTTCCAGAGTTTTTGTGGCGTGCCACTGGTGCATTATGGCAAGGTGGTTGGCGTATTGGTCGTGCAGCGCGTGGACCCGGTCGCCTTGTCTGATGAAAGCGAAGCCTTCCTTGTAACACTCTCCTCCCAACTGGCGCATATCGTCGCCGACATGCCAGTAACGCTGCAGGGCGCCCACTTCAATACCTATATCAGGGCCGTGAAAGGCAGTTCCGGGATTGGCATAGGACTCAGCGTACTGTGTGATCATGGCGATTTGTACAGCGTTCCCGACGAGCCCTGCCCCGACATTGAAACGGCACTGGAGGACTGGCAACAACTGCTGAGCAAAGTGCAGAACGAAATCAAACACGAGGAGCGCACGCTCAGCGCACTGCTAACAGATAATGTCTCCAGTATTTTCAGCACCTATTCTTCGCTACTTGCCGACCAGGCGCTGATCCAGAAAGTCGAAATCGAAATCCGCAATGGCAACTGGCTGCCCGGGGCCTTGCGCAAAAGTATCCAGTACTTCGGCGATCTGTTTCTGGCGATGGAAGATCCTTACCTGCGCGCACGCCACGAAGACATTCATCATCTTGGCAATAAATTGTTTGCGACCTTGCAGGGCAGCAACAACTCGCATGCCAAAAAACTGGAAGAAGTAGATCAGGTTGTGCTGATTGGCGATGAGGTCAGTATTTCTGATATTGCTGCCGTGCCGGGCGACAAACTCGTGGGCATCATCTGTTTTTCCGGCTCCAGCATGTCGCACACCGCCGTATTGGCCAACGCACTTGGCGTACCGGCAGTGATGGGTGTCGGCATGCTCAAGAACCTGCGCAACCGCGAGCGTTTTATTGTCGATGGCAACAGCGGCCAGATCGTGCGTTATCCCAACGATATGCTGTGCAGCGAATTCCAGCACCTTATCGACGAAGAAAAACAATTAACCAACAAACTGTCGACACTGCGCGATCTACCGGGAGTGACTCCCGATGGCTTCCTGGTGCGCATGTTTACCAACTCCGGCTTGCTCGCCGACTTGTCGCCTGGTCTGAAACACGGCGCCCAGGGTATCGGCTTGTACAGAACCGAAATTCCGTTCATGGTCAGGGACAGCTTTCCCTCCGAGCAGGAGCAGACAGAAGTCTACTCCCATGTATTTCGGGTATATGCGGGCAAACCTGTGTATATGCGCACGCTGGATGTCGGCGGCGACAAACAACTGCCCTATTTTCCGATTACCAATGAAGACAACCCCGCACTGGGTTGGCGTGGCATTCGTTTTACGCTCGACAACATCCAGCTACTGATGACGCAGGTCCGGGCGATGCTGCGGGCCGCCGGCGCTGATGGCGATCTGCATATTCTGCTGCCGATGGTCAGCGCTACCAATGAACTCGATACCTTTAATCAGTTACTCGGCGAAGCGATTGAGCAGCTCAGTGACGAAAACAAGGAAGTCAGACGACCCAAAGTTGGCGTCATGATTGAAGTACCCGCAGCCATTTCGCAACTGCCTTTCTGGTGCAAAAAGCTGGATTTTGTGTCGATTGGCTCGAATGACCTGACCCAGTACATGCTCGCTCTGGACCGCAACAATTCCAGAGTGGCAAACCGTTACGACCACCTTCATCCCGCTGTGATCCATGAAATAAACCGTGTGGTCAGCATTGCCCGGCAACACAACCTGCCCCTGAGCCTGTGTGGTGAGATGGGATCTGATCCGCTTGCGGTGATCCTGCTGATAGGCATGGGCATCAGTACGCTGAGTATGAGCGCCACCAAACTGGCCAGAATCAAGTTCCTGATCCGCGCCCTGCCCCAGAACAAGGCCGCAGCAATTCTGCAGCAATGTTTGCAGATGGATAACGTGCAGGAAATCCGCGCCCTACTGCATCACACGCTGCATGAATTCAACCTTCACGAATTGATCAAATAAATCTATGTCCCATCAAGCTGATTCCCTCAAGTCGATTATTTATGCACTTATTGCCAATTTTTCGATTGCAGTAGCCAAGCTCATCGCAGCATTCATTACCAACTCCGGCTCGATGCTGGCTGAAGGCATTCACTCCCTCGCCGATTGCGGTAACCAGGGCTTGCTGCTATTTGGCATCAAAAGCGCGAAGCGACCTCCTGATTCCCACCATCCACTTGGGTATGGCAAAACAGTTTATTTCTGGTCCTTCATTGTTGCGATCATGCTGTTCAGCATGGGAGGTTTGTTTTCGGTTTATGAGGGCATGCACAAATTGCATGAAACGGAGCCGGTTAAATCGCCGTGGATCGCGATTGGCGTGCTGCTGTTTGCAATAGTCGCTGAAGCGCTTTCAATGGCAGGCTGTATTCGTGAAGTAAATAAAGTGCGCGCAGGGCGCAGTTTCCGCCAATGGTTTGTGGAGACCCGGCAAAGTGAATTACTGGTTATTTTTGGTGAGGACCTTGCCGCCTTGATGGGTCTGGTATTGGCGCTTATCGCCGTGTCGTTGGCCATGATCACTGGCAATCCTTTATTTGATGCGTTGGGCAGCATAGGCATTGGCATACTGCTGCTTATCGTTGCGTTTATGGTTGGAGTCGAGGTCAAGGCGCTGATAATCGGTCAAGGCGTCGAACCAGCCGAATACCAACGCATGTTAACGTTTCTGGAAAGCCAGCCTGGTGTCGAGCGCATCTTCAATCTGCTAACCATGCAGATGGGTGATGATGTGATGACCGCCATCAAGGCGCAAATGGCACCACAAGCCAGCGATACGGCATTGATTGAAGCGATCAACCGGGTAGAAGCCGCATTCAAGCTGCAGTTTCCCAATGTGGTTTGGTGTTTTTTCGAACCGGATTTTGTGGACTAAGCAGTTCCCGGATGAGGGTCGTTTAACAGCCGCGTGGTGCTGAGACTACCTGCAATTGCGGCATCAGTTGTCTGCCGCAAGTTTTTTGATCCAGGGGTAAATCATGATAACAATGGCCAGGGCGCGGACGGCGTCAAGGTCAAGATTCCAGGAAGCGAACTGGCTCTGCGGAACAGTGACCAGGGCGGTAAGAATCACAACAGCAATGATCGGAATTATGCCGCGAAAAACCAGCAAGGTCGTCAAGGCCACCCCAAGCGCAGCAATCGTGGTATAACTCGCTTCAATACCAAGACTAGCAAGAAAATCCTGCGCAAAAGCCAAACCAACAGTGGCAAAAAGAATCAGGGCTTGCAGGAACTTCATCATCATAAAAATCACCGCTTCTGAGAAGGTAAGGCATTTAGCCAACCCATTCTGAGAAAGATGTCACAATAATTTGCTCTGACCATCTTAACTTTCCCCTGCCTGGTCTGCACTGGGAAGCAACTATCTTAAATGAAGGATGCAAGGCCTGGGGAGCGATCAAAGTCAGGTGACCGAATAACGCTCGTGTTGCTGCCATCGAGTCAGATGACAGCAAAGGACGAACCCCGGACAGGGTTCGCTATATCGCTATAAAAAGTTACTGCTTCAGAACAGTGAACCCAAGGTAACCAAGGTCAATCGTACCCAAAAATCTGACAGTTCAGGACAGTCAGATCTACAGGCGGGTACGCTCAACAATGCCCATGATCTTGTAAACAAGAAGGGCAGCTGCGTTGTCGTAATACGGCTGTCCGGGCAAGGGATTGAACTCGGTCAGGTCGAAGCCAATGATGTTGGCTTGCTGGGCGATGGACTCAATCAGCATCAGCACCTGCACCCAACCCAGACCACCCGGTACTGCACCAGGAGTCGGGAACACGGATGGATCAAAACCGTCGATATCAATGCTCAGGAATACCGTATCAGGAAATTCGCTTGGCAGCTCAACCTTGGTGACATTCCTGGAAACCAGGAAATCGGCATCATAGAACTTGACGCCATATACACGGCGCGCATCGACTTCTTCCTTGCTGATGCTTCTGACACCCAACTGGAACAAAGGCACATCTTCGTCAACTATGCGTTTCATGACGCAAGCTTCGCTCCACAAGTTGCCGTTGTCCTCTTCACGCAGGTCAGCCTGGGCATCAATATGAATCACGCCGAAATTTTCCACGCCTGCATCAAGTAGTCCCTTGACCATCGCGTACGACACAATGCCGTCGCCACCAAGGCCAATCGGAAATTTCTCCATCTTCATGATGCTGCTGACTTCACTCGTAATTTTTGCGAGGACTTTTTCAGTGGTTCCCTTACAGTCCACCGCAGCGTGGGTATAGACACCATGCTTGGCCGGAATGCTTCTGCCATCCCAGTGATCCAGGGTACTTGAAGCCTGAATGATTGCCTCGGGTGCACTGGCCATCGCCGATTTATTAAACCGCTCGCCCACAAAAGGAATAGGCAGGATATGGAAGAAAGCGTCCGATGGTTTTGGTTGCTTTAAAGTGGGACCTAAAAAAACAGCAGATGCAGATGCTGCTTTTTGTTTTGGATTGGGCATTAAAAATATTACCTCATGCAGTTAGCAAGTTGCAGTTTCCGGACTCCAGCGTCAGGAATACTGTAAGGAGGGGGTTTTCAACCTTCCCCCCCTTTTTAAATCTAATATCTCAAGATATCCACAGTTATTATCAAGATAATCGGTTTCGGAAGTCTTCATAACCGAATTCACGCACGATACGCAAGTTATTCGTACTGGAATTCCAGATCGCAAGTGCGGGTAAAGGCACTCCATTGAAGGTGGTAGTCTTGACCATGGTGTAATGTGCCATGTCGTCGAAGAGCAGACGTTGTCCCACCTGGAGAGGCTGGTCGAAACTATAATCGCCCATGACATCTCCTGCAAGACAACTTAAGCCTCCAAGACGATAAGTATGCGCATACTGCCCCGCAGCTCCTGAATTGAAGATATGCGCCCGATACGGCATTTCCAGCGTATCAGGCATATGGCAAGTCGCAGACGTATCCAGAATTGCGATACTCGCTTCATTTTCCATCAGATCCAGCACTTCGCTGACCAGCACTCCGCTGCGGATCGCAATCGCTTCGCCCGGCTCAAGGTAGACCTGTACCTGGTATTTGTCGCTGAAACGCTTGATGCGTTCGATCAGGGCTTCGACATCATAGTCAGGATGCGTGATGTGATGGCCACCACCAAAATTCACCCACTGCATTTCATGCAACAATTGTGGGCATTGGTGTTCGACCGCATCAAGCGTTCGGGCCAGAGGCGCAAAATTCTGCTCACAAAGGGTATGGAAGTGCAAGCCGTTGATGCCCGTGAGATCCTTGTGGAGTAACTGGTCGATCGGTGTTCCGAGGCGAGAACCTGGAGCGCAGGGATCATAAAGCGGAACCGCACCTTCGGAATGGCGCGGATTGATGCGCAGGCCAAACTCGAGCCCGGGACGCTGTTGCTGTGCAGCCTTGATCTCAGGCTGAAAACGCTGCCACTGCGACCACGTGTTGAACACAATATGGTCAGCAATTTTGAGAATCTCCTGCAGGTGTGGCCTGGTAAAGGCAGCAGAAAATACGTGCACCTCCTTGCCATACTCTTCCTTGCCAAGACGCGCTTCGAGCAAGCCGCTTGCGCAGGCACCGGACAAGTAGCGCATGATGAGAGGCGCCATGCTGAACATCGAAAATGCTTTCAACGCGATCAGGACTTTCGCCCCGGAGCGTTGCTCCACATCATGCAAAATCTGCAAGTTACGTTCGATTGCAACTTCATCGACGACGAAGCAGGGCGAAGGCACCCTGCCAGGGTCAAAGGTCTTGAAGGTGCTGGCGGCTATCTGCTCAGACAAGGTTGAATCCAGGTTCTTCGATGACCTGCCAGGGCAGGCCGTAAAGATTCATATCAGCCATGAAGGGATCGGGCTCCATCTGCTCCATATTCCACACACCTGGCTTTGCCCATTTCTTCTCGATCATAAGCTTGGCGCCGATCATTGCAGGTACACCCGTGGTGTAGGAAATTGCCTGCGACAATACTTCACGGTAACAGGTCTGATGGTCAGAAATCTGATACACAAAAATTTTGCGCGGTTTGCCGTCCTTGAGGCCCGTCACATGGCAACCGATACAGGTCTTGCCGGTAGTACGTGGACCAAGGGTTGAAGGATCAGGCAGCAAAGCCTTGAGAAACTGGATTGGCACAATCTGCTGCCCCTGGAACTCGACAGGATCAATACGCGTCATACCCACGTTGCCGAGCACTTCCAGATGCTTGAGGTAGCTCTCGCCAAAACTCATCCAGAACTGGGCTTTTTTCAGGGTAGGGAAATTTTTGGTCAGCGACTCCAGTTCTTCATGGTACATGCGGTAGATGTTGTAAGTACCAACAGCGTCAGGACAGGTAAAAGACTGCTTCAGCGACATCGGCGGCGTGACAACAAATTCGCCGTTTTCCCAATGTTTGCATTCTGCAGTCACTTCACGAATGTTAATCTCGGGATTGAAGTTCGTTGCGAAGGGATAACCATGGTTGCCGCCATTCACGTCAATGATGTCGAGCGTATGGATCTCATCGAAATAATGCTTGGCTATCCACGCGGTAAATACGTTGGTGGCACCAGGATCAAAGCCTGAACCAAGCAAGGCCATCAGATTCGCCTTGGTGAATTTGTCCTGATACGCCCACTGCCATTTATATTCGAATTTTGCGTTATCGAGGGGTTCGTAGTTGGCGGTATCAAGATAGTTGACGCCGGTTTCCAGGCACGCATCCATGATCGTGAGATCCTGGTAAGGCAACGCAACGTTGATCACGAGCTCGGGTTTCAGCTTGAGAATAAGGGCGACAAGTTCCGGTACATTGTCGGCGTCGACCTGCGCAGTACTGATAACACGGCCCTGCTTTTCACGGATCTGCTCGGCAATTTTCTTGCACTTGGATTCGGTTCGGCTCGCCAGTGTTATGTCGCTGAACACTTCCGGCAATTGCGCACACTTGTGGGCGACAACCTGCCCTACGCCACCTGCACCGATGATCAAAACTTTAGCCATGTTCGCTCCATCCGCTTTATATTCGCTGCTATTTTTACTTCTATATTCGCTTCTACAGTTGAACTCAGTCTTCTCTTTCGTAGTACGTGTAGCCGTTCATACTTTCGTTAAACAGCTTGATAATCTGCTGCCGGTCCTTGGTGGTGATCCTGCCCTCGCGCACTGCGCGCTCGGCGGTATTGCGATGCCGCAGCTGCATTTCCTTGGGATGGTATTCCACGTAACTGAGCACATCAGAAATGGTGTCGCCGTGCATTTCCTTGACAAAATCGTAAGTACCATCGCGATTGATACGCACACTCACGACGTTGGTATCACCAAACAGGTTGTGCAAGTCGCCGAGCGTTTCCTGATAGGCACCTACCAGAAACACACCGACGTAATATTCTTCGCCTTCGCGCAATTCGTGCAGCGGTAGCACGGGTGAAACTTCACTCTCGCCGACAAAACTGTCGATCTTGCCATCACAATCGCAGGTTATATCGGCGATGATGCCGCGGCGCTTGGGCTCTTCCTTAAGACGATGGATCGGGGCGACAGGAAATAACTGATCTATCGCCCAGGAATCGGGTAAGGATTGAAATAAGCTGAAATTACCGTAATAAATATCAGCCAGCGACAATTTGAGCCCTTCCAGGTCGGCAGGAACTCGTGCCATGGTTTCCGCAATATCGGAAATCTTGTGCAACAAATCCAGAAACAGATTTTCTACGGCTGAACGTGTGCGCAAGTCGAGATGGCCGCGCTTGAATAGTTCACGCGCTTCATTCCGGTAGAAATTGGCGTCGTTGTAACATTCCTGCAAACGCGCTTCGCAAAGATTGGGATAAATCTCGCGCATCTTGGTGATGATGGCGTCTTCATCCGGATGCTGTATCGGCATTTTCACAGCTTCAAACTTGGTGGTATCCAAAATATTGAAGATCAGAATGGAGGAGTACGCAATCGTGGCACGGCCTGATTCTGTGACTATTGTTGGATGCTGAATGTCGTAGTCATCGAACGTGGACTTGAGCGTATCGACAATATCTTCGCAATATTCATTAAGCGAGTAGTTGCGACTCTGGCCATCATTGGAACCCCAGCCGGTGTAATCAACCGCGAGACCGCCACCAAGGTCAATGTAACGCAGTGGTGCGCCTTCCTTGATCAGATCGGCATAGAAACGGCAGACTTCGGTGATGCCACTGCGAATGTCCTGAATGTTGGGAATCTGCGAACCTAAATGGCAATGCACGAGTTGCAAGCAATGCAGCATGTTCTCGGCTTTGAGTGTATCGACGAGATCGACGAGCTGAGTCGCAGTAAGGCCAAATACGCTGCGGTCGCCGCTTGTGCTGTTCCAGTGGCCAGACACGTTAACCGTGGTTTTAACCCGCACACCAATAATCGGCTCGATCTTCATTGCGCGGCTGCGTTCGATGATGATCGGAATCTCGGTTGGTGTTTCGACGACAAATATACAAATAAAGCCGAGTTTGATTGCAGAAAGACCAAGCTCAATGAATTCCTGGTCCTTGTAGCCGTTGCAGATGATGATGCTGCCGGGCTCTTCGAGTGTGGAAAGTGCAACGATGATTTCCGGCTTGCTGCCGACTTCAAAACCATGTTCGTAACGTGCACCAAAGGCAGCGATTTCTTCTACCACTTGCGCTTGCTGGTTAACCTTGATCGGATAAACGCCGCGGTATTCGCCTTTATACCCCAGCGTTTCAATGGCCTTGCGAAAGGTAGTGTTCAAGCGATGAATCTGGGCATCCAGGATATTCTCAATGCGCAGCAGGACCGGCATCTGCAGATCACGCTCCAGCATGCCGTTGACAATTTCGAGTAGCTCTACTTCAGAATTGAGGGTGCGCGCGGTGACATTGCCGTTTTCGGAGACGCTGAAATAGTCATTGCCCCAGCGCTCGAAGCCATAGAGATCCTTCGATTGTTCAATCGTCCACTCGGGGTGTTCAATGGCATTCAATTTTTCATCCTC
>CAIYIP010000254.1 GCA_903926285.1 uncultured Gammaproteobacteria bacterium | reverse complement strand
CTGGTAGCGTCCTGAGGGGGAAAGACACCTGTCTTTCTCCCTTTTTTTTCGCCCAAGGCGGTTGTGTCGCGGTTGCTGCTGCAACTTGATGACGAACAAACTACTGGAACTGCTCAAGTAACTCTTCAAGTTCGATTTCCATTTCTGCAAGATGTACATCCTTGATGCCAAGTGACTGGGATTCTGGCATCGCCTCAAGCACCAGGTCGGGATCATGGTTCATGCCAATACCCACCTTGAGGCAAGCCCCGTCCACTAACCGAACTATTTGCATCAGCACATTCGCACTGTCAGAACTTACAAGATGATGATCGCGCGCGATGTCGGCATATTGCTGGGGTAATTCCCAGCTCTGCATAACTTTGTAGCCATACTCGGTATGCAGGGATTCGATGACCTCCAGAATTACCGGCCCGGTGAGCTCCGCCACTTTGCCTGAAGCCGAGATTTCATCAAGCACCTTCAGCACCACGAGACTGCCAAGGTCGTGCAACAGGCCAGCAAGAAACGCATTTTCAGCGAATTCGTGATACCCGCATTTGATTGCGACCCAGCGGCAGGTGCCTGCCGAAGCTGCTGTGTGTTCCCACAGCTTTTGCATGACATCATTCAGGAATGGTTGCTTTGCCTTAAATGCCTGACGCTGCGCGGCCAGCATAACCATGCTGAATACACGGCTCATGCCAAGGCGCGCCAATGCCTGTTGCACGGTCTGCTGCTTTTGCAGGCCAGTAAAAAAAGCAGAATTGGCAACACGCAGAATTTCCGTCGCCAATGCCTGATCCTTTAGAATCATGGTTTCGATTGCAGAAAGTTCAGCATCGGCGTGAATGGCATGCTGGATTTCCAGCGCGACCGGATTGAATACGGGCAACTTGAAATCCTTGCTATCGACATGGGCTGCGATCAGCGCAGTTATTGATTCAGACATCTGTACTCCTGGAAAGGCGACGAATTTCGAGCAAGGAACGCGGCTTGTCAGTGCGCGGCAACGTACGCAGCACTTCAGCAATAGTGGTCATCCCACGCGAAGCTTTTTCGAGTCCGTCCTCAAGTAAGGTAATTAATCCCGAACTTTCGATACTGATGCGCCTGATATCGTATGAAGCACGGTGAGAAAGAATAGCTTCTTTCACTTTTTCATCCAGAACAAGCAGTTCAAATACACTGATGCGGCCATGATAGCCGGTGTATTTGCAGGTTTCGCACCCAACACCCTGCGTGAAGTTTGCATGCCGCAGGTCTTCACCGCGAATGCCTGCGCGCTGCATTTGCAACGGCGAAGGCCGGTAAGGTTGTGCGCAATACTGGCAGACGCGGCGCAGAAGGCGCTGCGCAAGTACGGAAACCACAGTAGAAGAAATCAGGAAGGTTTCAATGTTCATGTTCATTAACCGCAACAAGCCGCCAATGGTGTCTTCGGTATGGAACGTGGTCAGTACCTTATGGCCTGTGAGTGCTGCCTGGATTGCCGCTTCGGCCGACTCTTTATCGCGGATTTCACCAAGCACAATGACGTCAGGATCCTGGCGCACCATGTGGCGCAGGGTCTCTGCGAAGGTCATGTCGATTTTCGGATTGAGTGAACACTGGGTAATACCATCGATCACATATTCGACTGGCTCTTCCGCAGTGATGATGCTGGTCTCGTCGTTATTCAGATAATCGACACAGCTGTAAAGCGTAGTGGTTTTGCCCGAACCCGTAGGCCCGGTAATCATCACCACGCCCGTGGGGACTTCCAGTGCTTCATATTTAAAACGTTCGAGCACAGCCGGTGCCATGCCTATCTCTTCAATGTTGAGCAGTTCAGTGCGGCGGTTCAGCAGGCGCAAACAGGCCTTTTCGCCATGCACAGAAATATAGAACGAACAGCGGATGTCAATAACCTGGCCACTGCTGGGATCGGAGTATTCTATCTTGCCGTCCTGATGCCGCCTGCGCTCGGCAATGTTTGCCTTGCTCAGAATCTTCAGGCGCGCAATCAGGCTTGGCGCAAGGTCGTTGCCAACATCCTTGAACAGCCACAGCATACTGTCGTAACGAAAACGAACGCGCAATTTGTCGGAAAAAGGCTCGAAGTGAATATCACTGGCCTTCATCGTAATCGCCGCCTGCAACACCTCGTCGACCAGACGTGTAACCGCCGTGTCATCATTGGTTGTCGGGGGGATCACACGCGAATTGGAGCTAACCTTGAATTTATGGAGCGCAGTCCGTAACGCAAACTGACTGCTAATCGCAAGAATAACCTTATGGTTGAGCAGGTCCTCCGCAGCCTTAAGCGTCTCCTGGTTGTTAGGATCGGTGCAGGCAACAATTATCGCATCACCCTGCCGACGCACGGGAATGAAGCCATGTTGTTCACACTGCCCAGGTGTCACGCTTGTAAGTACTACTTTATCGATCGCAGTAAAATCGGGCTCGATATGCAGAAAACCCAAGTGATTGGCAAGCACATCAATCAGGCGCGGCTCCTTGATATAACGCTGTTCAATCAGGATTTCGCCGACTTTTTTACCCTTGTGGGCAGGTTCGCCCTGCATACGAATCGCGATATCGAGCTCCATGCTCGTGATATCGCCAAGTTCTACTAACAGATCGCCAAGGCGAATCATCTGCGTGCAGCCTTGCAACGCAGAATTAAGTTGCTGCGAAGAAAAAAACTCCAGCTCCATCATGGTATTGAGCAGGGTTTTGGGTTGGGCGAGCTTGCCACGCACACGACGTGCATGTTTAAGCTGCCTGTCATTGATCAGGCCATGGCCGAGCAACAAGCTGGCAATAGCATCGCCGGTGTCTTTTAACACCGGAGTTGAAACTGCTGGGGCTGTCGACATCAACGTATCACCTGACTTTGAATAAGGGTTTGCTGCGATAACAAACTGGAAAAGTGAATAAGGGCGATATGGCCAATACTTGAATACAGGCTATCGCACGCTACTCTTCTAACTGTACTAATCGACAACAAAGCAGAAAGTCTTGATATAAATTTTGCTGCCACGCAGAAAAAGCCCGGACGCACGCAATCCATGCACTTATCTGGGTACAACGCTGGTGGGAGAAGCGAGTATTGGAAAGGTGAGTATTAAAAGATTACGCGTTGATAAGGAGGTAGCGAATCCAGGATCGCCCTGCCATAGGAGCGGGTGATCAGGCGTTCATCAAGAATGGTGATAGTGCCGGTGTCGCTTTCCTGCCGTAGCAAACGGCCACTAGCCTGGATAAGCCGCAGTGCTGCTTCGGGAATACTGATTTCCTGAAACGGATTGCGGCCCTGCGCCTTGACCCATTCTCCAAGTGTGCTGTCTACCGGATCGTTGGGTACAGGAAACGGAATCTTGGCGATGACCACATGGGTGCAATAGTTGCCGGGCAGGTCGATACCTTCGGCCATACTCGCCAGACCAAAGATTATGCTGGCCTGCTTGCGGTCTACCGTCTGGCGATGGATGCGCATCAGTTCCTGCTTGGAGAAATCATCCTGCGACAGCACCAACTGCCGAAATGCTGGTGGCACCCCAGCAAGCACATCCTGTAATTGCCGGCGCGAGCTGAAGAGCACCAGTGCCCCACTTTGCTCGCACAAGAGCTCTGGCAATAAATTGATGATGGCTTGCGTGTGAGCCATATTGTCGGAAGGATCAAAGCCACTCTTTGGAATGCGCAGTGTTGCGGCTTCCTTGTAAGTAAAGGGACTGGCGATGCGGTGATATACCGTAGATTCCGGCAAGCCACAGCGCTGCGCAAGAAAGTCGAAGGTGCCAAGTGCGGTCAGCGTGGCCGAGGTCAGCACTGCGGCATAACATTCGCTCCAGAGATAGTCCTGCAAGGATGCTGCGGCCATAACGGGGCTGGTGGAAAGGGTAATTTCAAGCTCTCCGCCAATTTCACTGAAGGTCAACCAGCGTGCATAGGGTGTCGCACCCTTGGCATCCGGTTGCGAAAAACTACGACAGCAGCCGGCGGCGCCTTCTGTACGCATCTGCGCCGAGCCAAACAAAGGGAACCACGTTTCGGCCTGCTGACGGTCGAGCTCGCCGTGTTCATCTTCCATACACTGCTTGACGCCATCCGCAATCTTCACAAGTTTGCCCCAGAGCTCGTGAAATTCGAAATACAGCTTATGCAGGATGTCGCATAAGGACGCTTCGACTACACCACGCACAAAGACATACTGGGTGATCTCCCCGCGTGACGAGGCAGACTCGGCTTTGTCGGCAAATTGCTGCAACACAAGATAGGTTTCCTGCAGGCTGCCGCGCAGCGTAAGTGCAAGATCAGCCGTCTGTACCAGCATAGTTGCGAGCGCACCTTTCTGTTTGATTTCCTGCGCGAGCCGCGTCGCAATTCCTGTCAGTTGCTCCAGCCATTTGCCCGTGCCATGCAAGCGTACGAAATGCGAGAAATGCGCAATACTCTTGCCCGGCAATTGATGCGCTTCGTCAAAGATATAAATGGCTTCCTGCGGATCCGGCAGGATCACGCCCCCGCCGAGCGCGAGATCGGACAACACGAGATCATGATTGGCGACGATGCAATCAACCTTCTCGAGGTTTTCACGACTCTTGAAATAGCAGCAGGTGGAAAAATACGAGCAGCGATTGCCGATGCACTGGCCCGCTTCCACCGCCACGGTGCGCCAGCGATCTTCCTCAATCACCTCAATCCAGTCGTCGCGATCACCTTCCCAATCACCCTGGCTGAGGCTCTCAAGCATCTTTTCGTACAGCGCACGATCGACATTGGCGGGATCGATCATCTCAATCTTGAACAGGTCGCGCATCGCGTCGGAACTGCTGTTGGAGCGCAGCGCATTGTCCAGCTTGGCGAGACATAGATAACGCCCGCGGCCCTTCGCAAGTGCATAGGTAAACTGCACTTCACTGTTGCGGAGCAGATCGGGAATATCCTTGAGCATCACCTGCTCCTGCAGCGCAACCGTTGCGGTAGCAATAATCAGTTTTTTATCGAGCGCTTTTGCTACCGGTAATGCCGCCACGAGATAGGCCAATGTTTTGCCGGTGCCAGTACCCGCTTCCACAACACACACGCCGGGTTGTTCCGAACTGCGGCGACCTTCGGCATCCATCTCCACCGCCGCCAGCGTGCGCGCGATTTCGGCGATCATGCGCTTTTGTCCCGGGCGCGTTTGCAACTGCTTGCGTTGCAATAGCAGCGAATAGGTCGCCTGGATAGTTTTTTTAAGCTCTTCGGACAGCATGGCTTACCGTGGTGGATGGGCTTGTTTGAACCTTGTCGGGCTCACGTCGGATACTACCGGAACTCTAGTGGAACACGTTGAGGTCTGCCAGAGTTCTTACTGCCCCTGAAGCGAAATGTCCGACATGCAAGCAGAATTGCGGAGGAAAATTTCTGATTTGCGAATCACCGGATTGGCATACATGCGCAAAACAAACGGATGCAGGGCGACATCCATATCCTGGAGCCTGTGCTCAAGCTCCTTGCGTTTGGCACTGACGGCGCTTTCTGCCACATCGAGCAAGGCGGGAAGCGTGCTGAAATCCATAAAATCGGGCTGTAGTTTTTCGAGTGCAAGGTAGTTGATCGCATGCAAACGGTAACTGCCAACGATCTGCCGGTCAATGAGGTCGGCCACCTCATCTGCTGTTGCCGTGTCACCCACGACGATATGTGTGCCCAAGCTGACGTGAATAGCGCCTTTTTTGCCAATCATGCCGGTAAGAATACTTTGGACATCGGCATTCTCATCCTTGATAAAACTGCCCGTGGTGTTTTTGGCATGCAGCTCCACTGCCTTGGAGTGGTCACACGGATCGAATTCATACGAAATCGCCACAGGTACGATATTGAGCTGGTTCATGGCTGCCCCCAGGGAAATCTTGTGCTCATCTTCCCTGCTCGCCAGTTGTAGCATTTTAATGACAGCAGATTCAGTCTTGTCGACACCATCCTTTGCCCTGCCCTCGCGTTGCGCTATCCACACGCTCTGTCCCGTGAATATGCAATGCCGGATGTAAGCCGACAGTTGTTTGCTCGCGGCGAGCTTATCGCGCCCCTGGACCGACCTCTTCACAATAAAGCTTTTATTGAGTTTCATGAGGTTGGCCAGGAAGGGCCGTTTCAACAAATTGTCGCCAATCGCTATCTGCAGTGTGTCAAAACCATGGTGATAGAGCATGTAATTCACGAGCGCCGGATCCATGGCTATATCGCGGTGGTTGCTGATGAAGAGGTACGGCTGTTTGGGATTGAGGTGTTCGAGGCCACTCTGGGTAAGGCCGCTGGCCGTGGTTTCGATCAATTTGTCGAGATACTTTTCGATAACAATCTGGATATCGTGGATGTTGTTAACATGGCTGAGTTCCTTCTTCAGCGCCTGTTGCACCAGGCGGGTCATTGGCCCTGGCAGCCACTTGTACCATTTGGGATGGCGAAATTTGGCAAGCGCCCGCGAAAAATCGAGATCCTCCAGCAGATTTGCAACAACATCCCTAACCTCTTCATTGCGAAAAGGTCTTATATCATCGAAATCATGCATGCAAACTACCGTGGTTGGACTGAGGATCGGACAAGCGGCGCCATTCTATGCAGTTGGCCGGTAATTGGCAAAACGCCAGCATTGAGACTGCTCTGAAAGGCAAAGGTTCACAAGGAAGGCCTGATATATAACCGATATTCCAGGCACAAACGCTGCAACAATGTCGATAACTGGGGGGGGCTAGTAGCAGCCCTGTCAGGCCAGTTGTATTTGCTCGGCGTAACTACGCAAGTCACTTACCAACGCGTCAGGCATGTCTTGCAGCGCACCTGCCAGGTTTGCGTCAAACACGCTGCGCGACACTCCCGCACCAGCAATTTCTCCAAGCACCCGCCTGCGACAAAACTCCTGCCAGTGCTGTTTTTCTTCGGCAGTTAGTGTTTTCGGATAATTGCGCGCGCGATAACGGAACAGCAACTCGGGCAAACGCTTGTCATGGAACTCAGCATGGAAAGTACTTAACTGTTCAGGCCGTGAGTTGCGAATTTTTTCCATGATGCGTTTGTCATGGCTATCAAAAAAACCACCGCTGTAGATCATCAAATCCGGATCACTGCCTGCATCGTCCGAGGGTACGTCGTTAAAAACTTCGGTAATTTTCCGCGCTAGAGTCTTGTCTGAAAGCAACTGCTGGCGATGGCGATAAATTGCGTCCATGTCGAGCGCGTAAAGCTTTTTCACCGTATCAGTCAGCACTGAAATCGGGGCGACTGCAGGACAGCGATTGATGTGAATAGTTTTCAAGGGTATGCGAGCCTGGCCTTCGGCGAGCTGGTCTGTACGGGTGTAGAGCCGCGTGCGCAATTCATCTGCACTTAGTCCCATCCACAGGGCCGGGTCGGTGAGCAGGTCTGCAACCACAATGCCGTTCGCATTGCGCGGATGCTGGATCAACGGCAGCGCGATCGCCAGACAGCCACGCTGGGCTGCAAACATGCGCGAGGCATGTACGATCGGCTCCTGCTTGCCCAGGTCGAGCAATGGCAGCACACGGTTTTTGTTGCGCAGGTTGTAGACGAATTCATACAGCTTCGGCTGTTTTTGTTTAACAAGTCGCGCCATCGCAATCGTGGCATATACATCGGCCAGCGCATCATGGGCATTTTCATGCTCGATGCCATTTACTCTGGTCAATTCCTGCAGCCGAAAACTGGGCCCCCCATCTTCCTGCGTGGGCCACACAATTCCTTCAGGCCGCAGCGCATGAGTCATGCGCAACAGATCGATGATATCCCAGCGCGAGTTGCCGTTTTTCCATTCGCGTTCGTACGGATCGTAAAAACAGCGGTATAAAAGGTTGCGCGTCACTTCATCATCAAAACGGATACTGTTGTAACCGGCAGTACAGGTGCTGGGCTCCATCAGTTCGCTGGCAATACGGGCGCAAAATTCTGCTTCGGTGACGCCTTTTGCGAGCGCCTGCTGCGGACTGATGCCGGTGATCGCGCAGGAATATGGATCAGGTAAAAAGTCCGGTGCGGGCTGGCAATAAATTTCAACCGGATCGTCGATGATATTCAAATCTTCGTCGGTACGGATACCGGCAAACTGACAAGCCCGGTCACGGCGTGGATCACCACCGAGGGTTTCATAATCGTGCCAGAAGATGGTGTTCATGCAGACTGTTATTTTCCTGTAAGGATGGAATTCGAATAGTTAATGTACTCGTAGAATCGGCATTCACAAAATAAGTTTCTGGAAGTCCAAGAGTACCAACAGCATCATGGAGTTGTAGTGCAATACACAGATTTTGTCGAGTCTACAATGAATAAGATGCAGCAATGCTGGTTGAGACGCACCCCGGCGCCAGCGACACGCCGTGAATACACCCATGCGGGCGAT
>CAIYIP010000253.1 GCA_903926285.1 uncultured Gammaproteobacteria bacterium | reverse complement strand
GCTTCTGCAGAGACAATTCGCCAGCGTTACTGGCCAGTGCGAGGCATCAACAAGCTCGATGCCTTGACGCGTATCCTGGAAGCTGAAGTTTTTACCGCCATGCTGGTGTTCGTGCGTACCAAGACCTCCACAGTAGAACTTGCCGATAAACTTTCCGCACGCGGTTTTGCCGCATCTGCGATCAATGGCGATATGTCGCAGCAATTGCGTGAGAGCACAATCGACAAACTCCGCAACGGCAAGCTCGATATTCTGGTTGCTACCGATGTGGCCGCACGTGGTCTCGACGTCGAACGTATCAGCCACGTCATCAACTATGATATTCCATACGACGTCGAAACCTATATCCATCGTATAGGCCGTACTGGTCGCGCGGGCCGGGAAGGGGACGCAATTCTGTTTGCAGCGCCACGCGAACAACGCATGCTGAGCGCAATTGAACGAGCCACCCGCAAAAAAATCGAGATGATGGAGCTGCCTTCTACCGATCTGATCAACGATCGCAGGACTGCCAAATTCATGCAGCAGATTACGGATGTTCTCGCCGGCGGCGGACTGTCCCAATACCAGCAATTGATTGAACGTTACGAGCAGGAAAAAAATGTTCCAGCTCAGGAAATTGCCGCCGCGCTTGCCCGTTTGCTGCAGGGCGATAATGCCTTGTTCCTTGAGAAAAGCAAAACTCCTCCTTCCCAGGAAATCGCCAGAGACAGAAGCGAGGGTGGTGCAGGTGGCGAGCCCGAGTGGAAGCAGCGCAAGGCAGGCAAGGTCCGCGAAGGCAGAAGCAAGGAATGGAACGAAGCGAGTCCTGAAGGTGAAGAGAGAGCAGAACGTCCACGTACCCGCAGATCATCCGAGTCCAATGCTGTCGAAGCCGGCATGACGCGTTATCGCATAGAAGTGGGCCACATGCATGACATCAAGCCCGGCAATATCGTGGGCGCCATTGCCAACGAAGCAGGCATTGCCAGCCAGCATATCGGCCGCATCAATATTTTTGATGACTACTCACTCGTGGATTTGCCCGAAGGCATGCCAAAAGAAACCTTGATGCATTTGAAGCGCGTGTGGGTAGGCAAGCAGCAGATGAATATCACGCGTGTTGACGGTGGCAAGGCTTCGGTCAACGTAAAAAATTCGGATTACACGTTCGAAGCGCCAGCAGAAAAATCTGCCGATTCCAGCAACGAGAACAATCCAAATTACACAAAAGCCAAAGCAGGTGATTTCACCAAGGGCAAAAGCCCGGAATTCCGTAAAAACCGCAGTCCCGAAGTAAGCGGCGGTAAAAAACCTGACTTCAAGAAAGATAAGCCGAGAGAGTTCAGCCGGGATGCGCGCCCCGAATTCAAGGCGGGTGCAGGCAAGGGTTCTTTCATTGACAAGAAAAAACCCAGAAAACCCAAACCCCGCACTACTGATTAAGATGGCTGCCCTGCCAGAGGTTGTTTTCCTGGCAGACATGTCCCTTTAGCTGGCCTCGAGAATCCCGGACGATGGCCATCGCCATGGTCCAGGGTGCGGTACAAGCACCTGGATCATCACATGAGTCAGGATTTTCCTACTCGATGGTTTGTGACAGTGAATGAACTTCATTTGGTCCAAGTGTTAAACCCTGGGTAAGCGCCGTTTCGACACAAAGCATGTGCTCGAAATCATCATCCATCATGTCTGGTAGCTTGCGCGCATTTTCTTGCCAGGGATTCCATACCACCACACTGTCATGTCCTTTGGAGTGAACATGTGTTGATGAGGTTTGTTCAATAATGAGCACAAAAGGTGCTGGTTCAAAATGAATGCGGTCGGTTTCTTCTGTGAAGGTGTAGGGAGCAGGAGTGGAGAATCTTGCCCAGTTGCGCGTTT
>CAIYIP010000252.1 GCA_903926285.1 uncultured Gammaproteobacteria bacterium | reverse complement strand
TCATGTGCATCTTTTTCATATACGGCAAGCTCCATGATGAAATCGAAAATCAATTGCGCATCTTCAAATGTAGCTTTGCGGATTTGTATCATTCGGCAACAGGCCCATCTGCTGAACTTTCCTGGGTCTGGCGCCAGGCAAGTTTGTCTCGCAAATTGACTACCTCACCTACAATTATCAGCGTCGGAGCTTTGACTTCTTTGCTCTTTATCAGCTGCGGCATCGTGGCAAGAGTACCCGTATAGACTTTCTGTTGCGGCGTCGTGCCCTGCTGAATCAAGGCTATCGGCGTACCTGGATCACGACCATGTGCGATCAATTGCCTGCAAATTTCTGGCAAGCTCACAAGTCCCATGTAGTAGACGACCGTTTGTTCTTTTTGCACCAATTGCGACCAATCCAGATCGCAGGTTTCATTCTTCAGATGCCCCGTAACAAAGCGCACAGACTGGGCATAATCGCGGTGCGTGAGGGGAATTCCTGCATAGGCCGCACATCCAGAAGCCGCAGTAATTCCGGGAACAATCTGGAAAGGAATGCCGGCCGCAGCCAGCTCTTCTATCTCTTCACCACCACGACCAAAGATAAAAGGATCGCCCCCTTTCAACCGCAATACCCGCTTGCCCTGAAGCGCCAGCGTCACCAGCATGTTGCTGATTTCTTCCTGCGGCATGGTATGCATGGAGCGTTGTTTGCCGACGTGGATTTTCTCAGCATCCTGGCGCGTCATATTGAGAATCTGTTGGCTAACGAGCCTGTCATACAAGACTACATCGGCCTGTTGCATGAGCCGGAGCGCGCGAAAGGTCAAGAGATCGGGATCACCTGGCCCGGCACCTACCAAATAGACTTCGCCGGTTGCGACTTGTTGGTCATGTTCAAGATTCTGCTCCAGCAACAGCTTTGCCCTCTCTTCCTGTCCACTCATCATCAGTTCGGCAACAGGGCCATTGATAATTTGTTCCCAGAAGCGCATACGCACTGTTATTGAAGAAATCCTGTGTTTAGCCAGTTGCCTGTACTGCCCGAGCAACGCGGCAAGAGACCCATAGGCCGATGGGATATAGGTTTCCAGCCGCGCGCGCAACAAGCGCGCCAGGACAGGTGAACTGCCACCACTGGAAACCGCAACAACAACAGGCGAGCGGTCAATAATTGACGGAAAGATAAAACTGCAGAGCTGCGGCTGGTCGACGACATTGACCGGCAAATTAAGCAAAGTCGCAGCTTCGTAAACAGCCAGATTGATTTCGGGACTGTCGGTTGCAGCAATAACAAGTTTGACCCCGAGCAAGTCAGCTTCGGTAAAAGCACGCTGAGCAACCTCATGAACATTGCCCTGCAGCAGCTGCTGTAACTCGGAAAGAACATCCAGAGCGACCAACCGTACTTCTGCATCCGCACGTAGCAGCATCTGCACTTTGCGCATGGCGACATGCCCACCACCAACAACTAGCGCACGCTGGTGTTTCAGGCGAAGGAATATGGGCAGATAGTCCATATGGATCAGGATTGCAGAATAAGCTTGGCGCCGTTCATATAGGGCTGCAGCACCTCCGGAACATTCACGCTGCCGTCTTCATTCTGATAATTTTCCAGCACCGCAACCAGGGTGCGGCCAACAGCAAGACCCGAACCATTGATGGTATGAATCAGTTCGGGCTTGCCTGTTTCAGGATTGCGCCAGCGCGCCTGCATGCGACGGGCCTGAAAATCACCAAAACTGCTGCAGGATGAAATTTCGCGATAGGTATTCTGGCCTGGCAACCAGACTTCAATATCGTAGGTTCTTTCTGAGGAAAAGCCCATGTCGCCACCACACAGGATTATTACCCTGTATGGAAGGCCAAGTTTCTGCAAGATTTTTTCTGCATGGAGAGTTAACTCTTCATGAGCAGCTGCAGAATTGGCTGGCGCGACCAATTGCACGAGTTCTACCTTTTCGAACTGATGCTGACGGATCATGCCGCGCGTATCTTTCCCGTAGCTCCCGGCCTCGCTGCGGAAACAAGGCGAATGGCAGGCAAACTTTATCGGCAGTTGTTCCGCCGGCACAATTTCATCTCGCACGATATTCGTTACAGGCACTTCTGCAGTAGGGATAAGGTAGTAATCCTGTTCACCACTGAGCTTGAAGAGGTCCTGTTCAAACTTCGGTAGTTGTCCGGTGCCAAACGCCGATTCCTTGTTCACCAGATACGGCACGTTTACTTCCACATAGCCATGCTCACGAGTGTGCGTATCGAGCATGAGCTGGATGAGGGCTCTGTGTAATTGGGCAACTTGACCCTTCATTACGGCAAAACGTGATCCGGTGATTTTTACGGCTGTGGCAAAATCCAGCTGGCCGTTCTTCTCGCCAATTGCTACGTGGTCTTTTACTGTGAATGAGAACTGTTTGGGAGTCCCCCACTTGCGCAGTTCAACATTTGCCGTTTCATCCTTGCCTTCAGGTACCGCCGCTGACGGTATGTTAGGCAAGCGCTGCAGGAGTGCATCGAACTCGGCTTGCACTGCTTCCAGTGCGCTTTTCTTTTCCTCCATCTGCGTGCGCATGTTTTCCACCTCAGCCAGCATCGGAGTAATATCCTCGCCAGCAGCCTTGGCTTTACCGATAAATTTGGAACGAGTATTACGCGCATTTTGCAGCTGCTCGGTTTCTACTTGCAGCGACTTACGCTGGGCTTCGAGTTTTTCTACAGTGGCGACATCCAGAACAAAGCCGCGTTTTTGCAGCAAACGGGCAACAGTTTCGGGCTCGGTTCGCACCAGACGAGGATCTAACATAAGGAGGTTTCCATTCAATGCAGGCTCGGAGCCTGGTTTTCAGATTACTTGTTAAATGCTGATTAAATTACATAGCGAGTCAGTGATAACCCAAGCCAGGTCGCCAGCAAACACACCAGCATAGTACCCAGCAGATACATCACAGCTACACCAGGTTGACCCTGTTCGAATAGATGCAGAGCATCCAGCGAATAAGTTGAATACGTGGTGAATGCACCTAGAAATCCAACGACGATCAAATTGCGCAGTTCCGGTTGTACCGTGCCTCTCTCAGCCAACAACACAAAGAATATGCCGATAAAAAACGCACCCAGCGCATTGATACCGAAGGTCGCCCAAGCTGGTTTCTGTCCCCACATAGCTGCCGCATTATATACCCAGAAGCGGGCCATAGCGCCCAGCGCTCCGCCGAGAGCAACGAATGTGTATTGCATCATGGAGATATTCCTACGTTGACAGTTATGAGCAAAGTTGAACCCATTTATTTGTGGTACCGTTGTACAGAGCTGGTGTCATCAAGTGAACGCAGATACGCGAGTTTCTGGCGGATTTTATCTTCCATGCCGCGTTCAACCGGAAAATAATAACGTGTGTCTTTAAGCTGTTCAGGAAAATAATTCTCCCCGGCTGCGTAAGCACCGGGCTCACTATGGGCGTAGCGATACTCACGGCCATAGTCGAGATTTTTCAGTAGCTTGGTCGGTGCATTGCGCAAATGCATAGGCACTTCATAACCGGGGTTTGCCCTGACTTCAGCCATTGCCGTATTGAACGCTTCGTACACTGCGTTGCTCTTTGGTGCACAGGCCAGATAAATAATCGCTTGAGCCAGTGTCAGCTCTCCTTCAGGACTGCCTAAACGTTCCAGCGTATCCCAGGCACTCAGTGCAATTTCTACCGCACGCGGATCAGCATTGCCGATGTCTTCACTCGCCATCCGTACTACTCTTCGGGCAATGTACAAAGGATCACAACCACCATCGATCATGCGGCAATACCAGTACAACGCAGCATCAGGTGAACTGCCACGCACAGCCTTGTGCAATACCGAAATCTGTTCGTAGAAGGAATCACCACCCTTGTCGAAGCGGCGCACATTGCCCTGCAAAATCTGCGCGAGCATGTCTTCAGCAAGCACTTCCTCACCTTTGTCATTTACCGTGAGCAGGTCCAGCGTCAATTCAAGCAAGTTGAGCAGGCGGCGAGCGTCACCGTCAGCAGCCATCGCGAAACGGGATTTCTGCAACTGCGTCAGCACGATGGTGCGTGTACCAAGGCCGCGCTCCCTGTCTCCCAGTGTCTGGTCAAGGATCTGGATCAAGGCGGCTTCATCGAGGCTTTTGAGGACATAAACACGTGAGCGTGACAGCAACGCATTGTTGAGTTCAAACGATGGGTTCTCGGTGGTTGCACCTATGAAAATAACGGTGCCGTCTTCAATAGCGCCAAGAAATGAATCCTGCTGTGCCTTGTTGAAGCGATGCACTTCATCAACAAACAGAATGGTCTTGCGCTGTCGCATGTCGCGCTCTTCCTTCGCCCGCTCAAGCGCCAGGCGGATGTCTTTTACGCCAGACAGAACAGCTGACAACACTTCCATATGCGCATCAGCCCTTTTGGCAATCATGCGTGCAAGTGTGGTCTTGCCGGTACCTGGTGGGCCCCAGAGAATCATTGAATGAGGTAGCCCGGCAACAACAGCTTCGTACAAGGGTTTGCCAGGACTAAGGATATGTTCCTGCCCTGCATAACCCTCCAGAGATTGCGGACGCATGCGGGCAGCGAGCGGCTGATAGCCTTGCTCTTGCTCAAATAACGCGAGGGTCATGGCAAACCTTTGCAAAGTTAAGGGAGGGAATTGGTTATTCCTGGGTATTGTCGATGACTTCTACGCCATCTGGTACAGTGAAATGAAACTTGCTACTGTCAACATCCTCATTGCGCACCACCTTCCTGAAACTCAGGCTGGTCTGCTGGCCTAGACTGTCTTCAAACTGCATCTCTTCCAGATCCGAACCCTTGAATGTGAGGCTAAGCCTTTCGAAAAGATTACCCGATTTTTTTGGCAATAGAATAAAACGCGTGCGTATGCTGTCCATGGTCGTGGCACTCACCTCATACGCTTCCGCAATACTCGTGGCATTACCATTGAGCAACATCACGGGTGTTCTGTTGACGTCGTCATTAAAATCCTGGATGGTCACTTGTTCGAGGTCTGGCTCGTAGCGCCAAATCACTGAACCATCGGTCACCATCAACTCTTCATACGGTGCCTTGATCGCCCAGTAGAAGGATGCCGGTTTTTCCATAATGAGTTCGACACGATTTTCCTGCAGTTCGCGCCCGTCCTGGTCCATCAGGAGTTGTTCGACATCGGCGGTCAAGGTTGTAGTGGTATCCAGAATGGCCG
>CAIYIP010000251.1 GCA_903926285.1 uncultured Gammaproteobacteria bacterium | reverse complement strand
GATGAATATCAACCGGCATGCCGCGACCATCGTCGCTGACTTCGACACTACCGTCTTTATTCAGAGTGACTTCGATCAGGCGGGCATGGCCTGCAAGCGCCTCATCCACACTGTTGTCGATGACTTCCTGCACAAGATGATTGGGCCGGGTGGTGTCGGTATACATGCCCGGGCGACGGCGAACCGGGTCAAGTCCGGACAACACTTCGATGGAACCTGCGTTATATTCTTTATTCATGTGTTAATACGTGTAATCCCTTAAATACATCCGATTGATACAACCAATACATACAGTCAATCAAAACCCGCAAACTGCAAAATGCGCGGCAGCACGCCGGCAAAATTCTCGAAACTGTGACTACCCCCCTCTTCAACAAGCTGTTGACTGCCGGCATACAACTCAAGCCCCAGCCGGTAATCCAGCACTTCGTCACCGGTCTGGACACACAACAGATAATTTGCCGGTGTGTGGAGTTTTTCTACGTTCAGCGTGCGCAAGAAATCGATATGTGCGCGGGTAAATGCGTATTCCTCACCTGTATACATATTTTTGTGCCCACCCAGAAAATCTTTCTGCAGAGAGTCGCATGGAGCAACAGCTGGATTTATCAACGCAGCTTTGAGGTTGTAACGCTCGGCCAGATAAGTTGCGTAATAGCCGCCCAGCGAACTGCCAACCAGTATCGCAATTTCCGCGGCATTCGGCGCAATCGCAGCTTCCAGCAAACTCATTGCACGTTCGGGATCATAAGGCAAGGAAGGTACTGACACGTCTGTTATGCCGCGACTGGAACAATACTCGGCAAACAAACGGGCTTTAGGCGAATCCGGCGAGCTGTTGAATCCATGCAAGTAAAAAATGCGCTGCCGCGTTGTTCTCATCTCAGGTTAGTGTCAAAGACCAACAAGCGGCAAGGTTAATAGCCGATACTCGAAAAATCAACCTGATATCGTTTGTTGCTGACACGTTTGACACCGGTAAGGATTACACCATCACTGCCTAACTCGAGCCAACGATAACCCGGATTACACTGATCCAGCGCAAATTGGTTTTTGGTGGGATGAAATTGAATACACGTGGACGGCGAGCCGAGGTAAAGAACTGAATTTCTGTTGCGCTCATAGTCCTGATGAATATGCCCGAACAATACTCCTTTAACCTGCGAGTGACTATCAATCAGCGCCAGCAACTGGTCGCTATTAACAAGCGCATGTTTTTGCAGCCAGGCAGCATCAACCGGCAGACAGTTGTGGTGCAGGCAGATCAACACATGCTGATGTTTGGCTGCCTGCAGTTGCTGCGCAAGAAAATGTAATTCAGCGGCACTGAGTTGGCCATATACCTGCCCATCAACATGAGTATTCAGCATGATGATGCGCCAGCCGGACAACTGGAAACTCTTGCTGAAACAAGGATTATCGCTACCAACCGCCTGCTGCATGACAGTCATTTCATCATGGTTGCCGGGTATCCAGTACTGAGGAATACCGAGACCGGCAACTGACGCATAAAAGCGCTGGTAACTAGCCTTGCTGTTGTCTTGCGAGATATCGCCAGTACAAAGTGCGGTAACGAGATCACGCTCTTCCTTGCGGATCAGGCTCAATACATCCTGCAGACTTTCTTCGCAATTCATACCCACAAGGACACTGCTGCTGTCGGCATAAAGATGCGTGTCAGTGATCTGCACCAGTCTTATGCTTGCAGTGGAGTTAGTAGTCAAGGTCACGGCTCCCGTCAGGACATCGGTAGCAGACCCGAAACTGTCCGGGCATTAAGCTTGATTTTGTGCTGGTCCAACCCGGTCTCGATGCAGAGGGTCAGCCATTCCGCCAGAAACATGTTTATCTGCTCTTTTTCATCAGGATAGAACTGGGGCGCATCCTCTGGCAGCGGCATGACGCGGTTGTTCCACTCTTCTTTTTTCCAGGGCTCCTGAAAACTGACCACTTCGGCGGTGTTGGCGTCATGGTACACGCGCACCAGGATGCAGGGTGGAAGATAAAAGGCGCTCGTAGTCGGCGCCCCCATGCTGATCCGGATAGTACTCGTGTATTTGAACGCTTCGATTACTACGAGGTCCACTGACTGGGCAATAGTGCCCCTCTCCATGTCACCAAGTGTGGGCAAGGTAAAGCTACGACCGGCATCAAGGCTGAAATGCGGCATCAGCTTGAGCAGCCGAATATAGTTGGCATCACAAACTGCCATGGTGGCGCTCAGATCAACGACATATCGCTTGGCGTGCACGGCCGTAACCGCGGGTTTGTTGATATTCACTTATGGCCTGAAATCAGCTTGGGTTCGGGGTTAATTTTGCAGCCTGGCTTTTGCCTGGCTTTTGCCTGGTTTTTGCCTGGCTATAAGCTTGCTGTGCGAGCAAAGTGGCCTTCGTATGTTCAAGATTGAGCTGGAGCCACTGGAGGGCAATGATACTCAT
>CAIYIP010000250.1 GCA_903926285.1 uncultured Gammaproteobacteria bacterium | reverse complement strand
TGACCACACTGATTTTACTGGGCGCCTTGCTAACGTCGGGCTCGTTATCAGCCCATCATTCGACTGCCATGTTTGATGACAAGCAGACTGTTACGCTAACCGGCACCATCAAAGAGTTTCAGTACACCAACCCACATTCGTGGCTGATTATTGACGTGACGGCAGACGATGGCACGGTAACAACCTGGGGCTTTGAAGCAGAAGGTCCAACTACGCTGATGCGCTCAGGCATCCGCAAGAGTTCGCTGCCAGTTGGTACAAAAATCACGATCACCGGCAATCCCATGAAAGATGGGCGTCTGGCTGCGGCGTGGATAGACGCTACACTTGATGATGGAACCAAAATAAATCCGCGAGATGGTTTTGTAGCGCGGTAAGATTAAAGCGCCGTAGTAAAGCGCGAGAAAGTAATTGGTTTGCTTGCCCTGCATTAATTGCAGGCAGTCAAACAAGGAGAAGGTAAGTGGACTGGCTGTTATTGGCTTAATGCAGCCAGCAATGCATTAAGATCCTGTTCAAGCCCGGTCCGGAAATCTCCAGTAGTTTCCAGCGAATCAAGCACCAGTAATGTTGCGCCAGCGTCAGTGATCGCTTGCTGTATTTCTGGGGTTGGTTCCCACTTGTGAATCACAACCTTGACACCAGAACTTGTTAAAGCTGTTGTAAGGTTGCTGTAGTCCTCAATGGTCCAGTCGATATCCTGCTTCACAAAATAGTCATCCACGAACAGGCCAATATCACTTGTGAGATAAACGAACTCATCCGTCAATGCATAGACGAGCGGATCAATAACATTGATAAACCGTTGCTCAAAATCATTTTTCAATTGTACGTAGCTGGCTTTTTCGTGTTCGAGATTGGTTTTGATGGTGGTTGCTTCGGCAGGATAAAGTTTCTGCAGATCGTAGCCCACAATCTCGAGAATACGAATGATATTTGACAGGCTGAGCCAGAAGTAGGGCGATACTCCGTTGGTCACCGGGGAGTTCGCTACAGACACGCCATCGAGTTCGTGCGACCAAGGTTTGCTGGCATCAATATCGATGACGCGGATATTAAAATCCCTCGCCGTGATGTAGAACGGGTCGCCTGGCCAGATTTTGTTAATCCCGATCACCGCATCGGCTTTTTTAAACTGCTCGGCATAACGGTCAGCCTGGCGCGTGAAAACTGTGCGTTGGGCTTCCATGCTGCGCGGTTCTTCCGGGAGCAGTTGCAGGTCGATATTGGTATTCACCAGCAGTGTCTGGGTCAGTTCGTAGATTGGTGCCATCGCAACCAGTACGAGTGGTTTGGAGGCTGCTTCCTGGGCGCTGGTCTGGGTGTTACCGAAAACTGCCAGCAAGAACAGTAGGCATAAGCCGATTACTGACGGCCTTTGCGACATAATAAACTCTGCAGTATTCATTATATTTTCGCCTCTTTGAAGCCGGGCACCAGGTTTCTGACGAGAGTGGTAACCAAAAAAAATGCTGCCGCTACCAGCACGATGGCTCCGCCCGATGGCACGGGGATGTCCCACTGCATCGGAATCAGGATGCCGCCAAAACAACTCAGCGTGGCGATGATCATCGTGTTGTAAACAAAGCTGCCCAGGCCACGGCTGAGATTGCGTGCAGCTGCGGCAGGTATCAGCAGTAAGGCTTCCACGAGTACTGCGCCAATGATTTTCACACAGGCCACTGTGATGATTGTCACGAGCGCGATGAACACATATTCAATCGCTTGCACCTGGATGCCGCGCACTTGTGCGAGGCTGGCATTCAGGCTGGCAAGCAACATACGGTTGTAGAGTGGAAGGCCGACAATCACTGTGATTACTGTCACAACCAGCAGCACGTTCATGTCGAGATCGTTCACGGTAAGAATAGAGCCGAACATGACACTTTCGAGAATGTGTGTGTTGACTCTTGCCGAGACAAACAACACAAGCGATGCACCGATCGCAAGCGAGATCGACAGAAATACGCCAATCAGCGCATCTGACGACATACGCGTGCGCGACTTGGTGTAATTGAGCACGATGCCGAACACGATACAAAAACTGAACATCGAGACATAAGGTGCTGTGTACGATTCGCCGATCAGTACGCCGATAGCAACACCGGTCAGTGCCGCATTGCCTACTGCCTGCGAAAAGAAGGCCATACGCTTGGCGACAATCATGGTGCCAACGCAGCCGAGCAGGGGGCCGATGATAATGGCGCAGAACAGCGCGTTGATGACAAATTCGTAATACAGAATGCTCGGTAGTGTGCCTGCTTCACTCAGGGCAATAATGGTTTCGCGCATCCAGGTATAAAAAGTACTCATTACGCGGCCTCGTTTTTGATTTTGGTGAAAACACCGCGCTGCATGGCTGGCGTCAGGGTTGTGTTGGTCGGGCCATGCGCGATAACTACCTTGTCAATTACGGTGATGCTATGGGCGAGGCGTTGTACCTGGTCGAGATCGTGGTTGATCCACAGAACTGTTGTGCCCTTGGCATTCAGATCCTTGATTAGTGCTTCGAACAGCCGTGCGCCGCTTTCGTCGAGACTGGTCATTGGTTCATCGAGAACCAGTAATGAAGGCGCTGGAATCAAGGCCTGCGCAAACAACAGTCGCTGTCTTTCGCCGCCGGACAGACTACCAATCATGTATTTGCGTTTGGCAGTAAGGTCGACTTGTGCGAGCGCGGCATCGATCAAGACTTTCGCCGCTTTTTTGGTGCTCATGAAAGCAGGTTTGTCCTGGCTGATCAGGGTCATGAAATTGTCGATGGTCAGCGGCAGTGTACGTTCCATTTCGATGAGCTGTGGCACGTAGCCGATTGTGCGTTCCGGACTGCCTTCAAAACGTATCGTGCCTGTGTGTGGCATTTGTCCGAGCAGGCACCGCGCAGTAGACGTTTTGCCGCCACCGTTGGGGCCAACAAAGCAATGCAGTGCTCCTGCCGCGATGCTGAAGTTAAGGTTGCTCAATATTTGGGAAGAACCCAGCACGAGGCCGAGGTTTTCAACGTGAATGGCAGGCCCTTGCATAAGGTTGGTTGTCCGGCAGTGTGAGTGATGAGGTCAGGGAATAGTGCTTTCGATGGCTGCTTTCAGCGACTCGAGGTTGTAGCGCATTTCGTTCTCGAACAATTCCGGCGAAAATTCACCATCTGAAATGTGTGAGAACGAAAACATTTTTACACCCGTTTCTTTCTGAATGGTGTCAGCAAGTTTGCCCGCAAAAAATTTCTCGGCAAACAGGACATTCACGCCTGCAGCCTTGATTTCATCGATAGTTTGCGCAAGTTGGCGCGCAGTTGGTTCGACGCCGTGACGTGGTTCGATCACGGCGCTGATCTGCAAGCCGAACTCCTGCATCAGATAACCATAAGCGCCATGCATCGTGGCAGCGCGGAAGTTGGATGCATCCAGCTTGGAAATTTGCTGGCTGTATTCGGCCTTCAGCTTGCGCAGGCGGGTGGCGTAAGCGCGGGAATTGCGCAGGTATTCTTCGGCGTTGGCTGGGTCATGGGTGCCGAGTTGTCGCGCAATTTCGTAAACCTGCTGGATGGCGGTGATAGTCGAGATGAAGGTGTGGGCGTTGACACTGGTGTCAGCTGCGCCTGCCACGGGTATCAGGGACACTGCATCGTTGGCATAAATGTAGGGGACCTCAAGGCCGCCGGAAGCTTCCATGATTTCGAACGCCCACTGGTCGTGGCCAATGCCATTCACTACCAATACGTCGAGTGATTGCGCGCGTTTCATGTCATCGGGCAAGGGGTTGTAGTTGTGCGGGTTATAGCCCGCGCCGATCAGTGGCACGATGTCGGCCTTGTCGCCCACGATGTTCGCCACAAAGCTGTAGTAGGGATGCAGGGTAATGCCGACCGTCATGCGATCGCCATTTTTGAACGGTGCCGCCAGCAAGAGTGTGCTGGCCATTGTGGCTGCCAGCAGGATAAATAATTTACCAAGTGTTTTCATACTCTGTCCAACTCCATAGTCATGACATCCGGCACTGTTAGCCGGCATTCAAACGTTCGAGCTCGTCGCGGCCTTGATACGGTATAACCTGTTTCCAGCCGTGTAGAACCAGTGAAGCAACTTTTGAGGTTTCGGGAACCGGCGCATTGCGGTCGGGGTGCCACCAGATGTTAGTGGCCATGATCTGCGCGCTGCCAGCATGTTTGTGATCGATCACGAGCAGAAAGGCGCCCTGGTTTTCGATAGTGCCGCCACTACCGTGATACAGCGTGAGACCCTGGGCTTCACCTTCCTGGATTACGTTTTTCAGCGTCCATGTGAGCGAGCCGTTATGTTCCCAGCTCAGGTCGCGATAAAAAGGCGACAAAAGGCCGTCCTGGAAATCCTTGTCTTCAGGCCAGTAGCCGTTGTAGTAGACCAGCCAGTTGACCTCGTCGGCGGCAACAATCAGTTCGTTGTAGATGGCTTGGTCAACGCCCTGCAGACCAGAAAAGGAACTGATCTGCCAGTCGAGGATTTCCTGGGGTTTTTCTTCAAGTCCATAGGTCTCGACATAAGTGCCGGTGCTGACTACCAGTGCAACCAAGGCTGCCACCAGCAAGACAGTTTCCCATTTGCGCTGGTTGGGGGTCACTATCTGGATTGTTGACGTTGTCATGGACATTTCCTCCGCAAATTAGCAGATCACTTGGGTAAATCTGTGGCCTGTACCCAAAGGATAGCATCCTGGGACAACGGCATACCGTTGAATTCTTTTTCGGGGCCGAC
>CAIYIP010000249.1 GCA_903926285.1 uncultured Gammaproteobacteria bacterium | reverse complement strand
TTCCAATGTACGTTCCATCTGGTAAATTTATTTCCGAAACTTTTTGATATCCTACCTCAATGTATTTTGGGTCTGCAGGAGTCTCTTTAGCTTTTGGCTCAGGTTTTCGCGTCGTTTTTCCGCAGGTTCTTGCTTCCTATAAAAAAAGGATCATGGCAGAATGCGCCCCTTTTATTTGACCGCAAAGTTTATTTACCCGTAAGTGCCCAGGAGCATAACTAGATGAGCAAGAATAGCCTCAGTGCAGCAATAGAAGCAGCTGGCGGTGCAGTAAACCTGCTTCGCAATTCCAAGGCCGGTATCTATGTATACCCAGTAGTGGCGGCAGAATTCTCCAACTGGCGTTCAGAACAAATGGCATGGCGTAATTCTGCCGTACTCTTCGACCAGACTCATCACATGGATGAATTGACAGTTGAGGGGCCTGATGCAGAAAAATTCCTGAGCTATGTTGGAATCAACAGCTTCGCCAACTTTAAACTGAGCGTTGCCAAGCACTTTGTACCTGTTACTCCGGCCGGTCATGTGATCGGCGACATGATTATCTTCCGTGAAACCGAAGAAAAATTCGTCCTCGTAGGCCGTGCTCCTACTGCCAACTGGGTAATGTTCCAGGCTTCCATAGGCAACTACAACGTGCGCCTGAAGCACGATCCACGTTCCGACAGCCGTCCTGACGGCAAAGCCATTTACAGAACACACTATCGCTTCCAGATCCAGGGCCCGGATGCCAACAAGATCTTTGAAAAAATGCACGGTGGCCCAATCCCTGAAGTGAAATTCTTCAACGTAGACTGGATCAACGTTGGCGCTCGCCGTGTACAGGCACTGCGTCACGGCATGGCCGGCGCTCCTGGTCTCGAAATCTGGGGCCCATATGCCGACAAGCACTACATCCAGACTACCATCGTCCAGGCGGCCAAAGACGCCGGTGTGGATCTGCGCCTGGTAGGTGCCCGCGCTTATTCCTCCAACACGCTGGAAAGCGGCTGGATTCCTTCTCCGCTGCCCGGTATCTACACGGGTGAAGGTATGTTGAAACAGTACCGCGACTGGCTCGGCGCCGATAGCTACGAAGCCATGGGTTCCATCGGTGGCTCTCTGGTCAGCAACAACATCGAAGACTATTACGTTACGCCATTCGAATTGGGTTATGACTTCTACATTGGCTGGAAGAAAGAAGACTTCATCGGCAAGGCCGCTCTGGAAAAAATGAAAGACAAGGCCAATCGTAAGAAAGTCACCATCGAGTGGAACCGCGAAGATGTCATGAAAGTAATCATGTCCTGCTTCGAGCCAGGCCTGGCTTACAAGTGGATCGACTTCCCCCAGCCAAACTACTCTTCCAGCAATGCTGACGTACTTGAGCGCAATGGCAAGACAGTGGGCATGTCCATGTTCAATGGTTACTCCTACAGCGAGCGTTGCCTGCTGTCGCTGGCAGTGGTTGATGCCGACGTACAGATCGGTGATGTATTAACGTTGAAGTGGGGCGAGCCCGAAATGACGGGTAAAACCTCCATCGAGCCGCACAAACAGGCAGAAATCCGCGTCAAAGTCGCTCCAACACCTTACGCAGCCGATGCCCGCGATAATTATGCCGATAGCTGGCGCACCAAGGCCAAATAAGGCTTACGTCAGCAGGTCTGACGAATCCGGCCACAACACCTTTTAATATGAAATGGCGCAGCCTCAAAACTGCGTCATTTTTTTTGACGAATAAAATAGGATTTTCAAGCAGCTACGGATGGTATATAAGAGCGCGGTTAACTACGCACGACCGGAATCCGACCGGCTAAGGGTAACTATGGCAAGAATTGAAAAGAATCCGCGAGAAGATGGCGAATACCTTAATTCGTTGGCGCGAGGACTTGCGGTGCTACGTTCCTTCAGCCGCGATAAACCCGGGATGACACTTAGCGAGCTCGCTGCTCACACCGAACTGAATCCGGCCGTCGTGCGGCGCTGCCTCAATACACTGCTCCATCTGGGTTATGTGGCCAAGAAAGACCGGATTTTTCTGCTGCGTCCTGAGGTTTTCAGCCTGGGTTCCTCCTATATCGAATCCATGAACCTCGAAGAAGTAGTAACACCAAGCCTGCAGCGCGTCCGCGATCTGACGGGTGACAGTACCGCCATGGGTGTACTCTCGGGCAACGACGTAATGTTCATGGTCTATATCTCAACCAAGCTGCTGACCCGCATTGTGGCGGGTGTCGGCACGCGTTTTCCGGCTTATGTCACTTCAGCAGGACGAGTGTTGCTTGCGTACCAGGACAAAGCAAAAACCAAGGCCTATATCGACAACCTCAATCCCGTAGCACTCACCGATTCCACAGTGACTTCCAAAACCAGGCTCAAGGCCATTCTGGCGCAAGTCAAAAAACAAGGTTATGCCGCAACGCAGGGCGAACTCGATTTTGGCGTAGTGTCGGTAGCCGTGCCGCTCTTCTCGGAAGACGGCAGGATTGTCGCCTCGCTTACCTGTTCCACCTCCTTAGCGCGACAGAGTCTCGAAAGCATGGTTAAGGATGTTGTGCCTGAACTGAAGAAGGCCGCGCAGGATATTGAATATGAGTTGCGACGTTGTCCTCTGCTGGTGCATTCGATTACCAGTTAGGGATTTTTACTTTGACCCCAAATTAACAAGTACCGTCACTGACATGAGTTTGCGTTCCTCCATCAATCTTGTCATTACGCTCGTAATGCTTATGTTTATCCTGTCGCTCGCTGCGCTGCAGATTGATGCCTCGCGCCGTTCGATTGCAGCGGAAATGCAGGCCGCTACGCGTATCACCGTGCAAATGCTCACCAACCTCATCAACTATGAAGAGGCGCAGAGTATCGATGTGTCATCACAGGTACTGATTGAGTTTCTTGAACACAGCGGTCGCATCCGCGCGCATGACATCCGGGTTGAAGATACGGGCGGAGCCACACTCTACGCATCACCTTCATCGCCCTACAAAGCAGGCAGAAGCGCACCACAGTGGTTTGCCCACATCGTAGCGCCGCCTGTAGCTGCAACCACTCTTGAGGTTGGCAATGGCAACGTGAGTATCGTGCCGGATGCGTCGCGCGCGGTACTCGATGCCTGGGATCAATTGCTGAATCTGTTTTGGCTGTCGCTTGCACTTTTTACATGGGTCAATTTGATCGTGTTCTGGTTTGCCGGTCGTGCGCTCAAACAAAACCGTGAACTGACCCAACTCGTTCAGCGCCACATTGAAGATGAGCGCCGCAACCTTGCGCTGGAATTGCATGACGAACTGGGCCAGTCAGTG
>CAIYIP010000248.1 GCA_903926285.1 uncultured Gammaproteobacteria bacterium | reverse complement strand
TGGAATAAGTAATAGCGACGAATCCGACTAATTCAGCTGCAGCGAAAGCAACCAGACCTATAAAACTATAAATAATCGTAATGCCTCCAATTGCAACCTTGCCGAGGCAAATGCTTGGGTCAAATTCGCGCGTTGCTGTTGCAGGTAGATGATTTCGTTTTCTTGTACCTGGGGGTTTACGGCTTTTAAAGCTTGCAGGCGCTGTATTTCACTGTCGAGTTTAGCGTGCATGGTTGTGGTGTGGCGGGCGCAAAGGTCGGGCATGAGTTTTTCGGCAACCTGTTGGCTGAGTTTGCTGAGCAGTTGCAGGGCAGGCTTGTGGTCGGACACCAGATTGCTTAATCCGGTTTTGTCCATTGCTTGCATACGGCTGTCGAGAAATTCTACTGGCAGGGCTTTGCCAAGGCTGCGCTTTTGTGAGTCAACGACAGTACGCAATGTGCTGGTCGGGAAAAAGCGTTTTGCCTGCAGGCGGGGTGGGGCGCTTACATTTAGGCGATAAATACTTTCCAGTACAAGGCTGCCAGAAACGAGGCGTTTGTCGCGCAGGGTGCCAACGCAGCATTTGCCGTGGTTGTCCTGCAGTATCATGTCCAGGCTTTGCAACACGAGTGGATGTAGCCAGTTTACGAACGGGAGGTCATCGCGGCTCAGTGCCAGACGCCGGTCGAGAGTAAAGGTCAGGCCGTCATCGGGGATTTGCGGGAACGATGCGACAAGCATGTCGTCGCCTGGCATCACGCTCCAGGTGCCGTTGGTGTTTTCTTCACTGTCGAGGCCGTAGGAGGCAAAAACCTGGCGGAGGAAAGCGGCGGGGGAATCCTGGTGTTCGAGCTCATGAACCTGTTGCAGCAAAGCTTGTGCGATTGCCGGGCGGCATGAATTCAGTTCAAGCAGCCGGTCGCGGCCTAGTGCATGTTCCTTGAGCAAATCTGTGTTTAGTTGTTTGCTGTGTGCGAGGAGTCTTTCATGCAATTCGAAATTGTCTGGCTGCTGCATGGCCTGTTCGAGTTGGGTTTCGAGTATCTGACAAACCTGGGCCGCGACCGGGTTGGGTCGCGCGAATATTTCCATGCTGTCGGCAAAAAGCTGCAGCAGCAATTGCTGGCTGGTGCCGGTAAAGTAGGGCAGGTGAATGTTGACGGTATGTTGCTGGCCGATGCGGTCGAGCCGGCCAATACGCTGCTCAAGCAGGTCAGGATTGCGTGGCAGATCGAATAGCACGAGGTTTTGGCTGAACTGGAAATTGCGGCCTTCGCTGCCGATTTCCGAGCACACTAATAGCTGGGCGCCTGCTTCGGTCTCGGCAAAATAAGCGGCCGCACGATCACGTTCGATCAAGCTGAGGCCTTCATGAAAAACCGCACTGCGGATGCCACGGTTCAGTCGCAAAAATTCTTCGAGCATCTGGGCTGTTGTGCGCTGATGACAGATCAGCAGGAATTTCTGTTGGCGATTTTCCCTGAGTAGTTCTGTGAGCCACTGTATGCGAGGATCCTCTTTGAGCCATTCGCTGTTCCTACGTTTGTGCTGCTCTGGGTTAAGGGTGTCGGGCAAGGCTTCATAGAATGCAGGCAGCGGCAAGGGGTAAGTATGCAGTTTGCGCTCAGGGAAACCGCTGATATTCCTGCGCGAATTGCGGTAGACAATACGACCGGTACCATGACGATCGAGCAGCGCATCGAGCACGTCCTTTGCCTGTGTGTCCAGATTTTTTGCTTCTGTTTCAGTAGCCAGTTGTTGCAGCAAGGCTTGCAGATGGGTATCGGCAGCAAACACAAGCAGTCGGGAAATGAGTGCATGACGTTCGTGCTGGTCGATACTGTTGATATTGATGAGTTGATCAAGCAAACCGGCGATTTCAATGTAGTGTTGCTGTTCTGCAACAAAGCTCTCCATATTATGAAAGCGTTGTGGATCGAGAAGTTGCAGCAACCTAAAATGACTTTGCATGCCGAGTTGATCGGGTGTTGCTGTCAGGAGCAAAAGGCCTGGTACCACTGAGGCAAAATTGCGGACTATTTGGTAGATGCCGGTGGTTGGGTCTGACTCCGCATGATCCTGCACAAGCAGATGATGGGCCTCGTCGACAATCAGCAAATCCCAGCCGGCTGCAAGTGCTCCCTGCTGCCACTGAGGATGATTGCGTAGCAGGTCTCGACTGCATAACACGAGCTGTTCTGTTTCAAAGGGATTAACCGGATTAACTTCTGTTATAGCTACACAGCGTTCGTGATCCAGAATCGTGAAACGCAGGTTGAAGCGCCGTAGCAGTTCCACGAGCCACTGATGCACAAGTGAGTCCGGAACTACGATCAACACTCGGCTGGCAAGGCCGCTGAGCAATTGCTGCTGCAGAATCAGGCAGGCTTCGATGGTTTTCCCAAGGCCAACTTCATCGCTGAGCAGAACGCGCGGAGCAGGGCGCGTGGCAACTGTATGCGCGATATACAACTGATGCGGCAGCAGTTCAGTTCTGCCACTGCAAAGGCCAAGCAGCGGCGAGCTTTCAATAAATGCGAGAACCTTCAGTGCCCCAAGTCGCAACTGAAACCAGCCCGGGCTTTCGACCTGGCCAACCAGCAGACGTTTTAACGGCTGGCTCAGGCTTAGATGTGAAAACAATTCTGTTTCGGGCAGAAGACGACTGGTATTCGGATTGGTGTCGTTGACTTCGTACTGCAATAACCCGGCACTTTCTTTTACTGCGATTACCGTACAGTGAGTACCCTTGCGATCCTGCACTTTGTCGCCAGCATCGAACCGGATGCGTGTGAGGGGGGCATTGGCAACGGCATACTGGCGCGTGGTATCGGCCGCCTGAAACTCCAGGCTAATGTTTCTTCCGCTGACTTCGACTACCTGGCCCAGTCCTAACTCCGGTTCGGCTTCACTGATAAAACGTTGTCCTGGAACAAATACGGTCATAAGAAGGGGGGCGCAAAAAAGGAGGTAATGGTACGGTGTTGGCGCAGTAAGGGCCAGTTGGCATTTGCTGTCCGGGGACAATCAGGGCTGGCTGGGTTTGGGTCCGATAACGAAAATGGTATTTCCGAAAGGATCAGTCAAATCGAAGGTGCGTGCATCCCATGTTTCATTCTGTAGAGGGCGATCTACTTTTACTTTGTGGCGCCATTCTTCATAGTAAAAATCCGCGCTTTCAACTTCGAGTGCGATACAAACATTTCTGCCATGGCCAGTCATCGGGCAATCCAGCGTAAGACCGATGGCGCCGCGTGCAAGGCCCATGATTCCGGTGACACCATCCTCTGAAGCTTCGTAAACAACATGAAAGCCAAGACCATCAACATAAAACAACCTGGCAAGATACAGATTATCAACAGGCAGGATGGGAATGGCTCGTTCCATGATTTATCCCCTGATATTTGCTTTTATGGAGATACTATACGACGAAATGCCTGAGGAACTAACAGATTCAGGCACTATCATATTTGTGCCACTCCTCAATGAGGTGGCGTTTATGTCTTGAAGATACTGGAACTTCACGTTTGCGTAAGCGCAACGGTTTACTTTAATGACACTCCTGCCTTTCTTTGATAGATTCGAGCCCGTTTTAGCTATAACAAGACTGCGCAAAAGCAGTGCAGGGGGGAGTTCATGGTACAGACTGCTTCAAAATTGTTGGTGTCGTATCTTGCACTGACTGCGTTAACAATTCCGGTTACAGCGCTTGCTCAACCCAGCGGTTTTCCGGCAGTAACTGATCAGCTGTTGCAGAACCCAGCGCCTGAAGACTGGCTGATGTGGCGCAGGACGCTCAATTCCTGGGGTTATAGCCCGCTCGATCAAATCAATCCCGCCAATGTTGCAAATCTTGAGCTTGCCTGGAGTGTGCCGCTTAATCCTGGTTCGGTGCAGGAAGGTACACCGCTCGTTTACATGG